>JAHWKS010000059.1 GCA_019347795.1 Planctomycetota bacterium
GTTTTCCGGCAGGGCTTCAAAGGGAAGCTTATTGAGCACCACCACCGGCTGCGAGCCTTCGCTGTACGGCTCCATCTTGACGGTGAGGCGCGCGAAGAGCTGCGTCCCGCCGACCATGCGATGGCATTCGCCGGTGACTTCGGCCGCCTTCTCCACCGTCTCGCGGTAGCTGACCTGCGGCTTGTGGAACTTCACATTCACCTTAAAATCCCGCAGGAGACGGTTCTTGACGATCTCCAGGTGCAGCTCCCCCATGCCGCTGATGAGCGTCTGGCCCGCCTCGCTCGACTTGATCTGCAGCGTGGGATCCTGGCGCTTGAGCATGTCGAGCGATTCTTCGACCTTCTTCCGCTCCGCCGCGGTCTCCGGCTCGATGGCCATCGAGATGACCGTCTCCGGGAATTGGATCGACTCCAGTTGGATCGGGGCCTTCGCCTCGCAGATGGTGTCGCCGGTGATCGAATGCCGCATGCCGATCACGCCGACAATGTCTCCCGTGGTGGCCTCCTTCACCTGCCCCTCGTGCCGGTCGGCTCCCAGGGCGTGGATGTGCCAAAGCTGGGCGACGTTCTCCTTCGCATCCAGCCGCGGATTGACCGCGCGGGTGTTCGCCTTCAGCTCGCCCGAATAGATGCGGACCCAGTGCATGTCTCCCGTCTTGGCGGGGAGCACCTTGAACACGAGGCCGCAGAACGGCTCATCGACCCGCGGGCGGCGGCTTTCCTCTTTCGGCTGCTTCTTCTTATCGAGCACCCTTCCCTTCACGGACGGAACTTCCGCGGGACTGGGCAGATAGAACTGCACCGCGTCCAGCACCGGCTGCACGCCGATCCCATGCAACGCCGAGCCGCACAACACCGGCTGGATCTGCAGGTGGAGCGTCGCCTCGCGCACCGTCTTGCGGATCAGGTCGGCCGGGATCGGCTCTTCCTGAAGGGCCAGCTCCATGATCTTGTTGCTGTAGTCGTAGAGGACTTCCAGCATTTCGCCCCGCCACAGCTCGGCCAACTCCTTATGCTCCTCGGGAATGTCTTGAATCGTGACGACCTTGCCTTCGGTTTCGGGATCGAAGACGAGCATCTTTTGTTCGATCAGATCAACCACGCCGCGAAACGCATCCGGCGCGTGGGACGGACCGGCGCCGATGGGAACCTGCAGCGCCACCGGCCTGGCGTTGAGCCGGGTCTCGATCTGCTTAAAGACCCGCTCAAAGCCGGCCCCCTCGCGGTCCATCTTATTGATGAACGCCACCCGCGGCACGTGATAGCGATTCGCCTGCCGCCACACTGTCTCGCTCTGGGCCTCGACCCCTTCCCGCGCGCTGAACACCACCACCGCCCCGTCCAGAACACGAAGACAGCGCTCCACCTCGGCCGTGAAATCGACGTGGCCGGGCGTATCCAGCAGGTTCACCGTCACGTCTTTCCAGGGAAATGTGACGCACGCGGCGTAAATCGTAATGCCGCGCTCCTGCTCTTCGGGATCGGCGTCCGTTTCGGTTGTGCCCGAATCGACCTTCCCCACGCGGTGCTTGGCGCCGCTGTAGTAGAGCATATGCTCGGTCAGGGTCGTCTTGCCGGCGTCGATATGGGCGATAATCCCGATATTGCGAAGATTTTCAAGCTTCCGGGCTGGCATGGTCTGTCCAAGGTTGAACTGCTCGTCCTCATCGTTTAACCGCGACCGGGCGGGTCGCGCGCCGCGTTGACATTTCTCGGCTGTTCCGGAGCGCGGTCCGTTGGCCACGCGATTAAACGACTGGCGCATGAAAACGCCGCGCGCGGTCGGTCCGCGCGCGGCGTGCGTGATGCTTGCGATTTACCAGGCGAAGTGGGCGAAGGCCTTGTTGGCGTCGGCCATGCGGTGCGTGTTCTCGCGGCGGGTCATCGCGGCGCCTTCCTTATTGTAGGCGGCGATCAGCTCCTCGGCGAGTTTCTGCGAGGTGGGCCGGCCCTTCTTCTCCCGCACCGCCATGAGGATCCAGCGGAAGGCGAGCGACTGCTGCCGGGCCGAGCGGACCTGCATCGGTACCTGGTAGGAGGCGCCGCCGACCCGCTTGCTGCGGACCTCGACGTGCGGCTTCACGTTGTTGATCGCCTGCGTGAAAACCTCGATCGGCTCGACGTCCTTCACCTTCTCGGCGATCTCGTCCAGGGCGTCGTAGAACACATTTTGCGCGACCGTCTTCTTGCCGTCCCACATCAGGCAGTTGATGAACTTGGACGCCAGCACCGAATGGAACTTCGGATCGGGCTTCAGTTGCGTCCGGCTGGAAGTAATGCGACCCATGGTTGAGCTGCGGCTGTCCTTGGTTAGTTGTGTGTTCGATCGATACGATTAAGACCTTTTCGCCCCATACAAGCTGCGGGACTGCTTTCGGCCGTCCACGCCCAGCGTGTCCAAGGCGCCGCGGATGATGTGATACCGCACGCCCGGCAAGTCGCGGACGCGGCCGCCGCGGACCAGCACGATCGAGTGCTCCTGCAGGTTGTGCCCTTCGCCGGGGATGTAGACCGTCACTTCCTTGCCGTTGGTCAACCGCACGCGGGCGATCTTCCGCAAGGCCGAGTTCGGCTTCTTGGGAGTCATCGTGCGGACCTGAGTGCATACCCCCTGCCGTTGGGGGCAGCGGTCCAGCACCGGCGATTTGCTGAATTTTCGCTTCGATTTCCGCGGCTTGCGGATGAGCTGGTTGATTGTGGGCATCGTCTGATGTCGTAGGCGAATGGTAGCCCGAGGCGTTAGCAAGGGGCGACTTCCAGGGACCGTCCCTCGCTGACGCTTCGGGCTACCATGTGGCAACTCCGGGAAACTACTCAGGTTACAATTTCTCGCCCGGGTGTCAAGGCGAGGAGCGGGTGACGACGAAGCCCATCTCTTCGATCATCCGGTAGTCCTGCTCAGGCGCCTGGCCGGCGGTGGTGAGATAGTCGCCGACGAAAATCGAGTTGGCGGCGTACAGCCCCAGCGGCTGAAGGCTTCCCAGGTGCAGCTCGCGACCGCCGGCGATGCGGATTTCCCGATCAGGGTTGGCATAGCGGACGACAGCCAGGCCGCGAAGGCAGTCTCGCGGGTTCAACTCGTTTTTGCCCGCCAGCGGCGTGCCGTCGATGGGGTGCAGGAAGTTGACGGGGATCGACTGCACCCCCAAATCCCGCAGGTCGAGGGCCATCCGCACCACGTCGATCGGCTTTTGCCCCATACCGAGGATGCCGCCCGAGCACATCTCCAAGCCGGCGTCCCGCACGGCGCAGAGCGTGTCGTAGCGATCCTGCCAGGTATGGGTGGTGCAGATTTCAGCGTAATGTTCGCGGCTGGTGTTGAGGTTGTGATTCACGCGGTCCACGCCGCACGACTTGAGCCGCCCCGCCTGCTCAGGGGTGAGAAGGCCCAGGCAGGCGCAGATTTTCAAATCGTACTTCTCTTTGATCTCCGGGACGATCGTCTCCACCGCGTGCATTTCGCGCTCGTTGGGTCCCCGGGCGGAGATCACGATGCAGTACGTCTTGCTCTTCCGCTCCCACGCCATCCGGGCGCCGTCGAGCAGCTTTTCGCGGCTGAGCAGGTTGTAGCGGGGAATCTCCGCCTCGGAAACCTTCGACTGCGAGCAGTAGGAGCAGTCCTCCGGGCAGAGCCCGCTCTTGGCGTTCATCAGGAAGTAAAGCTGCACCGTGTTGCCGAAGTGCTTCCGCCGCAGCAGGTACGCGCCGGCAAGCACGTCCAACAGCTCGTCATCATGCGAGGCGAGAATCGCCAGCCCCTCCTCCTCGGTCAGGCGGTGGCCGGCGTCGATTCGTTCGGCCAACTTCCGCCAATCCAACTTGGCGGCGATTGAAGACAGCTCGGCGGCGGTCGAGAGGTCAGGCATGACGGGCGGAGCGGCAGGGACCTTGGCTGGAAGCTCGGATTCGTGGAAAATGATAGCACGTTGTGCCAAGTCCCGTCGATGGGCGTTCGCCATAGTCGCCTTTCGCTCCGCGAAAGGACGCCTCCAGGGCGGAACTTTATCAAATCACCGGACGTGCTTTCGCCGAGCGAAAGCCGACATTAGCTTCGTGTCACACTCCTATCTCGTTCGTGTCGGCTTGCTCGGCCATGTCGGCCGGTTTGCGTCTGCAGGGCTTTCGCGCTACCGTCGCGGCGCCCGGGTCGTGTGCCGCACCGCGCGGGGGCTGGAGGTCGGCGAGGTTCTGGCCGAGTCCGAAGATTCGTGCAACGGCGAGGCGGATGGAACGCTGCTAAGGCCGGTCACCGTGGAGGACGACCTGCTTCTGGAGCGACTCCAGCGGAACCGCGATGAGGCGTTCTCCGCCTGTACTCGCTTGCTGGATGAGCGCGGGGCGTCGGCGGTGCTGATGGACGTGGAGCATCTTCTGGACGGCTCGTCGATCTACTTCTACTTTCTCGGGGAGCCGCCGGCCGAGGCGGCGTCGCTGATCGAGGAACTGGCCGAGGCGTATGAGGCGAAGGTTCAGTTCCGCCGCTTCGCGGATACGCTGACCGAGGGATGCGGGCCGGGATGCGGAACCGAGGACGCGGAAAACGGCTGCGGCGCGGCGTGCGGCTCGTGCGCCGTCACCGCCGCCTGCGGCTCTCGACGCAGCGCGGTGTAGAGGCGAGCGCGCGGTCTGCGGCGTCATTACGCGCACCATCGCTTTTTGACTATCATACTCAGTGTCTGGATTGCGGCCTCGCTTCCCTTGCACCCGTTCCAAGTCTGATGGATTCTCTTTCGTTTCGTTTCCGGCGCCGCGCGGTCGTCTTCGTTCTGCTTTTGCCGCTCGCCGCGCTCGCCCCTGTTCATGCCGTAGAGCCGGGTGCGGCGGTTGAGCTCCGCGACGGCGATCGCGTCACCCTGCTCGGCGCGGCGTTTGTCGAGCGGCTGCAGAACCACGGTTATCTGGAGACGCTGCTCACGGCGGCCCATCCGGATCGCCACGTCCTGTTTCGCAATCTCGGCTGGAGCGGCGATACCGTGGAGGGCATTTCCCGCGCGGTGTTCGGCTCGCCGCAGGACGGCTTTGAGCGGCTGGTGAGTGATGTATCGCTGACGAAGCCGACAATGATCCTCATCTGCTACGGCGACAATGAGGCCCATGTCGGTCTGGAAGGGCTGCCGACATTTGTCGCCGGGTTGAGCCGGCTACTGGACGCGCTGGAGAAGACCGGCGCCCGGCTGGTGCTCCTCTCGCCGGTGGAGCGCGAAGCACTCGGACCGCCGCTCCCCGATCCGCAACAGTACAACGAGTCGTTGCGTGTTTACCGCGAGGCGATTCAAAACACCGCCGCCGATCGCGGCTTAACCTACCTGGAGCTGAATCCGCTCGTCGAGTCGAAGCATGAGCCGCTTATCTCGAACACCGTCCACTTCACGCCCTACGGCCACTGGCGTGCGGCGCCGGCGATCGCGGAGCGGCTGGGCGTTGCTCCGACACCGTGGAGCATCGACATCCACGTCCATGGCGAGCAGAAGACAAGCGGCGTCGATGTTGCGGATGTGAATGCCGCCCGTGAACGCGTAACGTTTGAGGCCGCCGATCATCGCTTGCCGCTCCCGGCCCCTCCGCCCTACTCGCCGGAAGCCGCGGCGATGGCCGGGCCGCAGCGGACGCTGACAGTTCGCGGATTGCCGCCGGGAAAGTATCGCCTGCTAATCGACGGCAAGCCACAGCTCACGGCCGTCGCTTCCGAGTTCGCCGAGGGCGTGCGGCTGGCGACCGGCCCCCAGTTCGATCAGGCCGAGACGCTGCGCCGCACGATCGGCGAAAAAAATGAGCTGTTCTTCCACCGCTACCGCCCACAGAACGAGACCTACCTGTTCCTGTTCCGCAAACACGAGCAGGGAAACAACGCCGTCGAGATCCCGCAGTTCGATCCGCTCATTGAAGCCAAGGAGAAAGAGATTGCGACGCTGCGGAAACCGAGGAAGCATGAGTATGAGATCGCTCCGATCCGAGAAATCGGGCCGCCGTAGCCAAACATCGGCCGGCTTCAGCAATTAAGTGTCACCACATGGTTTCATCATCCAACTTCCTCATGCTGCAATCTCCTCGCATCCTCGCACTCCTGGCCCTCCTTTGCTTCGCCCCTCTCGCTCACGCCCAGCGGGACCTGGAGGATATTCCCGATCCTGATCCGGAGTTGGAGCGGCAGTCGTTCCTCGTGCAGGAGGGGTTCGCAGTGAACCTCTTCGCGGGCGATCCGCAGATCGCCAAGCCGATTCAGATGAACTTCGACGCCCGCGGTCGGCTCTGGATCGCCAGCAGCACGGTGTATCCGCACATCAAGCCGGGCCAGGTCGCCGACGACAAAATCCTCGTTCTCGAAGACACGGACGGCGACGGCGAGGCCGATAAAACCACCGTCTTCGCCGACGGGCTGCTCATCCCCACGGGCGTTGTGCCCGACGACAATGGCGGCGCGTACGTCGCCAACAGCACGGAACTCATCCAGCTCGCCGACACCGACGGCGACGGCCGGGCCGATCGGCGCCGCGTGGTGCTCTCCGGCTTTGGCACGGAGGACACCCACCACTTGCTGCACACGTTGCGATGGGGGCATGACGGGCAACTTTACATGAACCAGTCGATCTACATTCACAGCCATGTCGAGACGCCCTACGGGGTGGTGCGACTCAGCGGCGGCGGGATCTGGCGGTTCCGGCCGGAGAACCTCAAGCTCGATGTGCTCTGCTACGGCTTCGTGAACCCGTGGGGGCACCACTTCGATCGCTGGGGCCAATCCTTCGCGACCGACGGCGCCTACGGAGAAGGGATCAACTACGTCTTCCCCGGCGCGGTCTTTGTCACGGCGCCAGGCGCCAAGCGGCTGGTGAAAGGCCTCAACCCCGGAAGCCCAAAGCATTGCGGATTGGAGATTCTCAGTGGGCGCCACCTGCCGGAAGACTGGGCCGGAAGCATGGTCGCCAATGACTTCCGCGCCCATCGCGTATGCCGCTTCACGGTGACCGAGTCCGGCTCGGGCTACGCCTCGCGGCAGGAAGAGGAGATTATCAAAACCAGCCACGTCGCATTCCGTCCCATCGACGCCAAGGTCGGACCGGATGGGGCGATCTATATCGCCGACTGGTACAACCCCATCATCCAGCACGGCGAGGTCGATTTCCGCGACCCGCGCCGCGACCACGTTCACGGCCGCATCTGGCGTGTGACGGCGAAAGGACGCCCGCTGGTGGAGAGGCCGAAGCTGACGGAGGCGTCGGTCGAGGTGCTTCTCCAAGCCGTGAAGGCGCCGGAGGAGTTTACGCGGCTGCATGCGAAACTGCTTCTTAAATCGCGAGGCGCCGACGCGGTGCTCACACCGCTGGAAAAATGGATCGCCTCGCTCGATCCGCAGGATCCCGACTACGAGCACCATCGCCTCGAAGGGTTGTGGATCTACCAAAACGTCGATGTGGTAAACCAGTCGCTGCTCGAAAAACTTCTGAGCTCCTCGGATCACCGCGTACGGGCTGCGGCGATGCGGGTCGCCGGCCAATGGCAAGATCGGCTTTCCAATGCTCCGGAATACTTCCGCCGCGGCGCCGGGGACGAGCATCCGCGAGTGCGGCTGGAGGCGGTCCGGGCCTTGGCCCTGGCGCCGTCGGCGGAAGCGGCCGAGTGGGCCATGCAGGCCCTCGATCATCCGATGGACGACTTCCTCGACTTCGCCCTCTGGCGGACGATGCGGGACTTGCAGCCTTTCTGGCTTCCCGAACTGGACGCGGGTCGCGTGGCGTTCGGCGGCGACGCGGCGAAGCTTATCTTCGCGCTGAAGGCGGTCGAGTCGCCCGACGTGGCCGCCCCGCTTTTAAAACTGGTTCGCGAGGGGAAGATCGAGACGGACCGCCTCGGCGGCGTGTTGTCGCTCATCGCCGGCCTCGGCAACTCCGATGAGTTGAAGCAGGCGCTTGACCTCCTGCTGGCGCCGGGCGGCCGGCTTTCGGAACAGCAGCAAGCGACGATCCTGACGGCGATGATCGAGGCGTCGCAGGCAAGCAAGGTTCGACCGTCCGGCGATTTGGACGGCGTGACGAAACTGCTCGGCTCGTCGCGCCCGGAGTTGCGAGCGGCCGTGGCCAGGGCGTCTGGCGCGTGGGGGATCGCCGCGGCGCGACCTCAACTCAGCGAATGGGCGAGCGCCGACAGCGAAGTGGACGAGAATCTGCGATTCGCGGCGATCGACGCTTTGGCCGGACTCGGCGGCTCCGAAAGCGTGCAGACGCTCCGGGGACTTTCCTCGGCGAAACACCCGCTGGAGGTGCGGCGTCAGGCGGTCGTGGCTCTCGCGACAATCGCCCCCAAGGCGGCGGCCGAGCGGACGGTGGAGCTGCTCGCCTCCTATCCGCATGGCGAGGATCCGCGGGAACTGATCTCTGCAATCGTGTCGCGGCAGAATGGCCCTCCCGCGCTGGCGGCGGCCCTGGCCGAAAAGTCCCTTCCCGCCGACATCGCCAAACTCACGCTACGGGCGGTTCGCGGCGCCGGGCGGCCTTCGCCCGAGTTGGAGCAAGCCGTGCTGCAGGCCGGCGGCTTGACTGACGCCGGATGGCGCCTCTCGCCGGAAGAGCGACAAGATCTCGCGGCCGAAGTCGTCGCCCAAGGCGATCCCGCTAGGGGCGAGGAGATTTACCGTCGCGAACAGCTTCAGTGCATGAAGTGCCACGCCATCGGGGGCGCGGGCGGGATGGTCGGTCCCGACTTGCTTAGCCTGGGGGCCACGGCGCAGATCGACTACTTAATCGAGTCGCTCCTGGAGCCCAGCGCCAAGGTCAAGGAGAACTACCATGCCGTGCTGGTCGCAACCGACGACGGTAAGGTGTTGGCCGGCATCCCGCTCCGCCAATCCGAGTCGGAGCTGGTGCTGCGCGATGCGGAGGACCGCGAGGTCGTCATTCCCGCCGATGCGATCGAGGAGAAGCGCGAAAGCCGCTCTCTCATGCCCGACGGCACAGTCGATCCGCTCACCCGGCAGGAGCTGATCAACCTGGTGCGGTTTCTCTCCGAGCTGGGCAAGGTCGGCCCGTACGCCGTCGGTCAGGAGCGCGTCGCGCGTCGCTGGCGATCGCTGGCGTGGACGGAAGAAGGCCATCGCCGCTTAAACCGCACCAGTTACGATACCGCGGCCACGGACGATCCGGCCCTGACCTGGACCCCCGCCTACAGCCGCGTCTCCGGCGACTTGCCGATCGAAGATCTGCCGACGTTCGTCATCCATCGCGACCTCGACCCCGCCAGCTTCATCCGCTGCGAGATCGACATCGCCGCCGCGGGCAAAGTGAAACTCGTCATCGGCGAAGCTACCGGCCTCTCCCTCTGGCTGGACGGCAAGCCGACGCCGCCGGAAAGCGAGATGACCCTCGACCTCGCCCAAGGCCGCCACACAGTAACGCTCGCCATCAACCGCAAGGAGCGCACGGCGCCGGTGCGTCTGGAGCTAATCGACCTGCCCGGGTCAAAAGCCCAGGCGGCGTTCATGAGTGGGAAATAGTCGCTCGTATCCGGAATTCAGGGAGTTGACGATGGCGATACCACTGCCTGTGCATCGACCAGACCGATTTGCTCACGGCTGGGATGCGAAAGCCGGTCGAAAGCTCGCTTGAGGTCTTCGACAGTAATTCGGTCGCCCTTTGCGACCTTGCTCGCTTCGCTGAGCAAAGCGGCCTGCAGGCCCGAAACAGCGGTTTGAAGCTCCTGCGCGGCGTTCTCGTCAAGCCGTTTCTCGGCGGCTTCGGCGACCTCCGTCTTCGGCTTAGTTCGCCTCCGCCTGGCCATCGATGCTCTCCCTCAAGCGCGCCAGCATCTCATCGAGCACGTGGCGGTCCAAGCCGGCCTCGACGTGTTCGGCGACGACAACTTCAACGCCTTCCGCCTTGGCGGCCGCCACGCCACGCTCCAGGACGAGCTTCTCAACCAATTGGCCAACGCGAAAAGCCAATGCGATGGCGGATGTATCTAGCAAGACGCGCGCGGTATCGGCGGACGACATCGCTCTCCCTCCATGAAAACGGGACGCGGCAAAGCGAAGCATACCGTCACCACGTCGGCACGGTCAATGTCAGCCCGGCTTGATCGGCTTGAACCGCGGCGGCGCGCAGTTCTTGTAATCCTGGCCGCCGCGTGTAACAAATCCTTTCCCGATGCGCTGAGGCAAGGGCAGCGCGCCGTCGGCGCGGGCCTTCCGTCGTTTGGGAAAGGAAGATGATGACGAAGCGTGCGATCGCCTTGGTCTGCCTGCTCACGCTTTGCGGAGGCTCTGCAACCGCCGCGGATGTAGACCTTGCCCGGCGGGCGGAAGAAATTCTCCGCAAGAACTGCTATCGCTGTCACGGTGAGGAAGGAATCGCCGAAGGGGGCGTGAACTACATCTTGGCGCCGCAGAAGCTCATCGCCCGCGGCAAGGTGAAGCCGGGAAATCCCGACGATTCATCGCTGCTGGTGCGGGTGGTGGCCGGCGATATGCCGGCCGACGACGATCCGCTCTCGGAAGCGGACGTGAGCGTGCTGCGGGAATGGATTGCCGCGGGCGCCGCCGACTTCCGACCTGCTCCCAAGCCGCGGCCGACAATCTCCCCGGTCGATCTGCGGCACTTCATGCATGCCGATTTGCAGACGCTCCCCGAGCCGCAGCGGCCGTTCACGCGGTATTTCACGCTCACTCACCTGCACAACCTGCAGATTTCCGACGACGAGATGCAAACGTATCGCATCGCGTTGTCGAAGCTCGTCAACAGCCTGTCTTGGGGAACGCGGGTCGTTCCGCCGATCGCCGTCGATCCCGGGCGGACGGTCCTTCGCATCGACTTGCGGGATTATGGTTGGAGCAAGGCGATCTGGGAGCGGATCATCGCCGCCGATCCGTACACGATCCGCGTGAACGGCGCCCTGGCCGATGAGATCCGCGCCGCCGCGGGAACCGAAGTTCCCCACGTCCGCGGCGACTGGTTCGTAGCCCAGGCCGCCGTCCCGCCGCTATATCACGAGATATTGCAACTGCCCGCGACCGACAAGGAGCTGGAACGGCGGTTGGGCGTTGACGTCGAGCGAAATATCGCCGCAACCACCGAAGACGACCGGCGGGCAATCCGGGCGGGGTTCACGCAGTCGGCCGTGTCGCAGAACAACCGGATGATCGAACGGCACGCCTCGCGGTTCGGCGCCTACTGGAAGAGCTACGACTTCAGCGGCAACATCGGCCGCAAAAACCTCTTCGCCCATCCGCTGGGCCCCGGCGGAGAGAACAGCTTCGAGCATGACGGCGGCGAGATCATTTTTAACCTCCCCAACGGCCTGCAAGGCTACATGCTCACCGACGCCGAAGGGAGCCGCATCGACAAAGGCCCGGTGTCGATCGTGACCGATCCCCGCCGTCCCGACCGGGCGGTGGTCAACGGACTGTCGTGCATGTCGTGCCATGCGGCGGGGATGATCCCCAAGGCGGACGAGGTGCGGCAGTCGGCGTTCCTCAACGTGGCGGCCTTCAGCAATCGGGAACTGGCGAGGATTTTCGCCCTCTACGCGCCGCAAGCGGAGCTCGCCGCGCTGCTGGAAGCGGATGGCGAACGATTCCGCCGCGCTGTCGAGAAGACCGGCGCCCCGGTCGGAAAGACGGAGCCGATCGTCACGCTGTCTTTGCGGTTCGAGGAAGAGGTCGATCTGCCGCGCGCCGCCGCCGAGGCGGGCGTTACGCCGGAGGATTTGCTCGCCGGCATCGATCGGTCGCCCGAGCTGCAACGCGTCTTCGGCGTCTTGAAGGGCGGAACGATGAAGCGGGAGGCGCTGGCCAAAGGCTTCTCGCAATTGGCGAGCGAGTTGGCGCTCGAGTTCGAGACGATCGAAAACTCGTTGGGAATGAAGTTCGCCTTTCTTCCCGCGGGCGTCGTTTCCCAAGGCGCCGCGGAGGGCGATCCCGATGCGGAAGCCGACGAGCGGCCGCAGGCCTCGCGCTCGATCCGCCGGCCGTTCTATCTGGCCGTGCACGAGACGACGAACCGGCACTATCGAAAGTTCGTTGAGGAGACCGGCCACGAAGGCGCCGGCGGATATGCCTACAGCGGGGCGAAGAAGAAGTTTCTGCTTGGTCCCGATCACGACTGGCGCCGCACGGGCTTCGTGCTGGACGACGACGCCATGCAGGCGCTCTCATCGCTCGACCGGGGCGAGGACGGCCGCACCGGCCCCAACCCCGGTACCTTCGCCTACGTGCCCTGACCGCTGGCGGAGCCACTGCCCGTCAGCGGTGGGGCAGCCACCCGAGGGGAGCAGAGGTGGGTTCCAACGGCCAGGAAGACCGAACGACGGCGGGCTGACCGCTGCCGGGGCGGATGCTGGTTGGGCGCGCCCGGGCCGGGAGGCTTCTCGACGGCCGCGGGGTTGACCGCGCCTGGTCGGGCCTCCACCCTGGGCGCCGTCCAGCCGCTCTGGTCGGCTC
>JAHWKS010000856.1 GCA_019347795.1 Planctomycetota bacterium
CGGAGCGCCGCAGCCATATCGGCGCCTTCGCCGGCCGCAAAGACACGGAAATCACCTACGTCTGCGACGTCGATTCGAACATCGGCGGCTCCCGGGCCAAGGAAATCGCCCGCCGCCAGGGGCGCGAGCCGCAGTTTCTGGAAGACCTGCGGAAGGTGCTGGAGGACAAGAGCGTCGATATCGTCAGCATCGCCACGCCCAACCACTGGCATGCGCTGGGCGCCATCTGGTCGATCCAGGCGGGGAAAGACGTTTACGTCGAGAAGCCGGTCAGCCACAACGTGATGGAAGGCCGCCGGATTGTGGATGCGGCCCGCAAGTACAACAAGATCTGCCAGACGGGCACGCAGTCGCGAGCGAATCCCGGCATGCAGTCGGCCGTCGAGTTCGTCCAGAACGGCGAGTTGGGCGAGTGCAAAGTCGCCCGCGGGCTGTGCTACAAGCCTCGCGGCTCGATCGGTCCGCGTGGAAACTACGAAGTTCCCAAGGGCGTGAACTACGACCTCTGGCTCGGCCCGGCGCCGATGGCCCCGCTCACCCGTCCGCAGTTCCATTACGACTGGCACTGGCAGTGGGCGTATGGGAACGGCGACCTGGGTAACCAGGGCATTCATCAAATGGACCTCGCCCGTTGGGGCTTGGGCGTGAACGAGCTGAGCCGCGCGGTGCTCAGCTACGGCGGCCGGTTCGGCTATGAAGACGCCGGCGAGACGGCCAACACCCAGGTGGTGATCCACAACTACGGCGACAAGTCGCTGGTGTTCGAGGTCCGCGGTCTGAAGACGGGTGACTATAAGGGATCGAAGATCGGCGTTATCTATGAGTGCCCGGAAGGGTACGTCGTGATGTCGAGCTATCACTCCGGCGCCGCCTTCGACAAGAACGGCCAGAAGATTCGCGAGTTCAAGGGAGAAGGCGATCACTTCGCCAACTTCCTGAAGGCGGTCCGCAGCCGCGAGCCTTCGGACCTGTTCGCCGACATTGAGGAAGGCCATTTCTCCAGCGCCTTGTGCCACACCGGCAACATCTCGTACCTGCTGGGCGAGACGGTTCCGACCGCGGAGGCGATCGAGCGCGTAGACGCCATCGACTCCAGCGACGACGACAAAGAGACGTTCAACCGCACGGTCGAGCATCTCAAGGCCAACAAAGCGTTGCCGTCGGAGATGACCATCGGCGCCCACCTCAAGTGCGATCCGAAGACGGAAACGTTCCCGGGCAACGAGAAGGCCAATCAACTGCTGACCCGCGACTACCGCAAACCGTTCGTGGTGCCCGGCGCGGGTGAAGTCTGAACGCGGCATGAAGAATCCCAAAGGCGTCGGACCCGCGTTCGACGCCTTTTTTTGCATACCGTCGGTGAAGCGGCCGGGCCGGCGCACGTGTCGCTACGCTGCTTGCCCCTCCGTCGGTAGAATATCAGCGAGGTTGTTGCACCTACTACGAGGTGACGGATGAAAAACATTGCTGACCAACTGCCCCCTGAGATCGCCCGGCAAATCCACCCCGACCGACGGAAGAACGAGGCAGAGTACTGGGCTGTTCGCGGCCAACTCCTCGATCAATACAAAGGCCAGTGGATCGGCTTCGCCGATGGCAGAATAGTCGCATCAGGCGCCAGTCCCGTGACCGTCTTTTACGAGGCGGAAGCGACTGGGCTTCATCCTTTCTTCATCTGCGTTGGCAGAGAGGATGAGCCCTGCCGCATACGTCGCGCTACCTTCTCTTACGACGCCAGTTATGCCGGTGAAGCCTTGCCGGTGATCCGCGTTGAGTTCCGCCGGGTCAACGGATCGGCGGGGGTGGTCCTCGATCGAGTGATTCCCGATACCGCGGCAGACGCGAGCGTCTTGCCCTGGGCGGATTGCCAACTCCTTCAACTAACTCCGGCAATGGGCGTGCAGGGCTTGATGAGTGGTGTTGCAGGCGGTTCCGCGGCAACCCTCTCCTTTCTTATCTGGGCCTGGCTTGACGGGCAAGAATATCCGTGCCGACTGCAAGCGGACTTTGCGGGTAGTGAACGTATCCTGGGCCGCGATGTCCTGAATCGTTTAGAGGTCCTATTCCGCGGTCCGAGCAGTGAAGTCATTGTCAATCCATGAAGGCGGCCGGGGGGCCGGGCGAACGATGGAGCTGGACACCAACAAGATCGACGATGCAGTGCTCGCTCTGCTCTACCTGGGACTGCACGACGGGGTGCGGGCATGGAAGGGCTTCGACTGGGAAGCCATGAATCGCTTGCACGAATAGGGATACATCCCCTTTACATAAGAAGGTCCCGCCCGGCAGGCGGGACCTACGGCTTATGTCCGACCCGCTTCGCGATTATCCGCAGCTCGATGTAGTCGCCGTCGGGGCGCATCCGGATGACGTCGAGATCGCCTGCGGCGGGACGCTGGCGCGGCTGTCGCGGCAGGGGTACAAGGTCGGCATCATCGACCTCACCGACGGCGAGCCGACGCCGCTTAGCGCCGGGCCCGAGGAGCGGCTGGCGGAGGCGCAGGCCGCCGCGGAGATTCTCGGCGTTGCGAAGCGGGTGACGCTGGACCTGGCCAACCGCCGGCTCTTCGATACCTATGAGAACCGCGTCGCGCTGGCCAAGGAGTTCCGCAAGTATCGGCCGCGGGTGGTGATCGGCTTCGGCGACAAGACGCCGATGGCGTCCCCCGATCACTGGCAGGCGATGCAGATCACCGACGCCGCCGTGTTCTATTCCCGCCTCACGAAGTGGGACGAGACGTTCGATCATCTGCCGGTGCACACCGTCTCTTCTCAGCTCTACTTCCGCCTGGCGTTCGAGCCGTACTCGCTGAACCCCGGGTTGAGCCATTTCGTGGCGGACATCAGCGATACGCTGGAGGCGAAGATCGAGGCGGTGCGCTGCTACAAGACGCAGTTCCCGCCGACCAAGGAGCACGTCTTCGACCGCATCCGCGGCGCGGCCCTCTCGGCCGGCTCCGCCGCCGGCTACCGCGCCGGCGAAGCCTTCACCACCGTCCGCCCCCTAGGGGCCCCGGACCTGATGAAGCTGCTATTCCCGTAGGAGCAGGAGGCCCGATCGAA
>JAHWKS010000857.1 GCA_019347795.1 Planctomycetota bacterium
TGGGGATCCTGGTCATGGCGCGGGCGTTCGGCGACCGTTACCTGGAGGCGCTGCAGCGGGTCAGGCGGATCGCTCACTTGAACCTGACCCATGTCGAGCAGGACTGCTTCGGCACGACCCACGCCGAAGTCTCCGCGGCGCTCTTGCGGAAGTGGGAGCTGCCTGGCTCGTTTACCTCGCTGGTGCTGCGGCATCACGATCGCGACGACAGCGAGCGGCCGGTAAAGGATCAGCGATTCCTCCGCGCCATGCGAATCGGCGAGGCCCTCAGCGACTTGCACGACAACCGCGGCCCTCAGAGATATCACGCCCTGCAGAGCCTTACGGACCACTACGGCGCCGCGGCTGGGGCCGCTTGTCGCGCTTGCCTCGCCGCAGCCGTTGCCAAGACCGCCGAGGCGAGTGAGATTTTCAGCGTTCCCGCGCCGGCGCCCGAGGCGCTCGAGGCAATGCTTCTCGACATCGCCGAGCAGGAAAAACTGCGATCGCTGCCAGGCGCCAAGGCCGCGACCAAGCCGGCCGCTCCAGCGCCGGTTGATTCCTTGCAGAAACACGAAGACGAGGGTCCCACGATCCTGGTAATTGATGACGAGCCGTCCGTGGCGAGGATGGTGAGCCATTATCTCCGCGAGTGGAGCTGCCGCGTCGTCGCGTGCGACGACCGGGCTGCGGCCAAACGGCTGGCCGCAGACGCCGACATCGTGCTTTGTGACATTCACCTGCGAGAGGAGAACGGCATCGACCTTGTCCGCGAGCTGCGGAATGAGCAGTTTGACGGGCCCGTCATCATCGTCTCCGGCGATGGCTATCGCAGCACCGTGCTCGACAGCATTCAGGCGGGGGTGAACGATTACCTGTTGAAGCCCTTCTTGAAAACGCAATTGATCGATAAGGTGCGCAAATATTTGGGGGCGGAGTTACAGGCGGCGGCAAGCCGCTAAAAAAACGATTTTTGAGTCGCCGCGCTCGTGTACTCGTTCCGCCGCCCGCCGGATGAACAGATTCGCCGCTTCCTCCGGGAGCAGGCGGAGCTGGACTTCAGCTACGCCGAAGTCGGCGCCACCGCCGGCGAGCCGCCCGCCGGTTTCCAGCATCACGAGGTGCGCGTCCCGCTCGGCCAAGGCGAAAACGATTTCGAAGCCGCCAAGGCCGCACTTCGCCGCTGGGCTGAGTTCGACACCGGCTGGACCGAACTCTGCTGGCCCGACGCCCCGCCGGCGCCGGGACAAACCGTAGCGGTCATCGCCCGGCGCCTGGGCGTGCGGCTGTTGAACGCCTGCCGCATCATCTACGTCGTCGATGAGCCGAACGTGTTCGGCTTCGCCTACGGCACCCTCCCCCACCACGCCGAGCAAGGCGAAGAGCGATTCCAGGTGCGGCGCCGGCCCGAGGACGACACCGCGTGGTACGAAGTAACCGCCTTCTTCCGTCCCAACCTCCGCACAATCCGCCTCGCATGGCCGCTCGTCCAGCGCCTGGTCAACCAGTTCCGCAACGAGTCCGCAAAAGCCATGCAGCACGCCGTCCGCGAATGATCGCCGCAGGAAATGACCCACGGATGGCAAGGGCCAACACACGGATGAGGAGATTTGGCTTTTTCCGCTTAGCGCGCCCCGCCGCTCCAGTTGATAGGCATTCCGTCGTTGCGGACGATTAATCGCCGGAGCATTGTTTTGTCGAGGGTGTGGGGCAGGAAGTGCGCTGAGCCGTCGGCCGCTACGACGTTGTAGCCGGCGGGCGTGAACCCGCCGAGCTCCGGCAGGGGCGTTCCCGGCGCCACGGAGATGTCCTCGGGATTCGTCCAGGGGACGTTCCGCTGCGCCTCCGCGATGAGAATGGTGTTCGCCGTCCCATCGACGATTGCCGCCATGCGATGCCCTTCGCCGTTGAAGATGGTGTGCGGTCCGGTGAGCACGTAGTACGAAGAGGAGGTGGAGTCCACGGGCGAGAGCGGGTGGCGGAAAACGTCGGGCATCCGCTCGATCAGCGCCTGGTTTTGCGGACTGTCCCACGGCTCGCCCTGGTTGTATTGGTCGTAAATCCTCCGGGCTTCCTCGCCCAGGTACGGCAAGAGCGCGACGCGCCAACTATGGCGGGTTTCGCCGTCGGGGCCGATATTGACCGCCGCGGGAAACCGCCGGTGCGTGTCGTGAAAATTGTGCATCGCGATGGCGAGCTGCTTCAGCTTCTTGGCCGATGCGTTGCGGGCGGAGAGGAGTTCGGCGCCTTCCAACAGGGACGCCAGCGGTATATCTTCGATCGCCGCGGCAAGCTCGACCTCCACGAGACTTCCATGCGCCTCGATGTCGGCCGACTGCAGGAGGCGATTGGCCAGCCGGAGAAACTCGATCACGGGCGCCTGCGGATCGCGCCGGCCGCCCCCTTCCTCCTCCCGGGCCATGCGAAACGCGAGATTCCGGCTCAGGGTCACGGCCGTACGCGCGGCGTCCGTCGCGTCGGCGCCGTCGGAGCGGGCCATCAATCGAACGGCCAGATGATTGTGAATGTCGGCGGCGGCGACCACGTAGGGGAATTGGCGCCACAGCGGCACGAGCTCGCGGAAGGACGGTCCGCGGCCGTACGACGGCGCGATCGGCGTTTCCCGGCGCGCCGACGGCGGCAGGGCCGCCACGAATGCGGCGTCGGCGACGTCGGCCCCTCGGATTCGGAACATCCGACGCCACGGTAACTGCTCAAGGTTCACCGGTCCCACAAACACGGCGTGCTGGATTGCCGCCTCGTCGCGGGCGAACACCAACGTGCGGTCGTCTGGCGCCGCAAAGTATCGCAGGAACGGATGCGGCGGCTGGGGAACGGTGTAATAATCGCCGCCGGCGAAGGTCCTCCTCTCCGGTTTCAGCAGCGCGATAATCGCTTCGGGACGATGCGGACTTCGCAGCCGCACGACGAGGCGCGTCAAGTTGTCGAAAGCCGGTCCGGGCGAGTACGCGAAGAGCGCTTGCTCGATTTGCTCCAGCGGCACGCCCCAAAGTTCGCGCCGCAGCTCGCCTTCCTGCCCCTGCAGGATTTTCTGCAGCGCAGGCTCATTCAGCAGCTCC
>JAHWKS010000858.1 GCA_019347795.1 Planctomycetota bacterium
CCGGTGAACTGCTCGCAGAGCTGCTGAAAGACAGCGAAGGCGCCGAGAAGCTCTTCGAGCCGCTATGCGCTGCGATCGGGGAGCGGCGGGACGCCGCCGAATTATCCGGCGCCATCGAACGCATCGCCATGACCGACGACGCCGGCGTGCAAGCGGCATCTCTCCGCGGGCTTCGAAGCAGCCTGAAGAACGGCGCCGCGGTGACGCTGTCCGGCAAAGCTCGCCGCGCTTTACGAAGACTGGCGGAAAGCCCTCACGACGACGTTCGCTCCCCTGCACAGTCGCTGGTGAGTTCGCTTTGCGTCGAGACGCCGGAAGAGCGGCGTCTGCGGCTGGCCCGGGCCGAGCGCGATCTGGCCGACGTGACGCTTCCCACCGAGGTACGCCTTGCCGCCGTCGAGGAGCTCGCGGCGGAGAGCGACTTGGACATCATCAACACGCTACTGGACGCCTTCGCGGAAGGGACGCCGCCGGTGCGCGACGCGATCCTCACGGCCGCCTTCGCCCGCCGCGAGCGGTTGGCGGTCGTGCTGGATGCCCTCGAGACGAACGGGATTCCCACATCCTCGCTGAACGCCGTGCAGCGCAGCGCGCTGTTGGAGCATCCCGATTCCCGCCTGCGGCAGCGGGCCGCGCGGCTGCTCGATTCGCAATCGACGCTGTCGGATGAATTGCTCCGTGAGTACGTGGCCGCGCTCGATTCGCCGCGCGACCCGGAACGCGGCCAACAGGTATTCCGCGACAAGTGCGCGGCCTGCCATCTCGCCCACGGTATCGGATACGACGTCGGTCCCGACCTGACTGCCGAGTTCGCCCGGGCCGAGGAGACGTTGATCCGAGACATCCTGGCGCCCAGCGACGCCATCGCGTCGGGATACGCCAGCTACGCCGTCGAGACGATCGACGGCCGCATCGTCACCGGGCTCGTGGCCGACGAGTCCGCCACGAGCCTCGCGCTCCGGCAGCCGGAAGGAAAAGAGCACGTCGTGCTGCGCAAGGACATCGACGTGCTGCGGGCGCTCACCGTGTCGCTGATGCCGGATGACCTGGCGAAGTCGCTCACGCCGAGCGACGCCGCCGATGTAATCGCCTGGCTGCGAACGCCGCCCGCCCGGCGGGTGCTGGTGGATGAAGACCCGTCGCTGGCGGCGGCGTTGAGCGATGGCGAAGGGACGGCGGTTCTTATCTCGCACGACAAGCATCGCGGAAGACGATCCCTGCGAATCACGCCGCCGCAGAAGTACGCGGCGCAGATCGACGGCTGGTCGTTCCGCATCCGCGAGGATCCGGCGCCGGGCGAATACCGCTACCTCCGCTTCGCCTGGAAGTCGTCCGGCGCCGCCGGCGTAATGATCGAGCTGGCCGATCGCGGCCGCTGGCCTCCCGCCGACGCCCCCCGCTTCCGCTACTACGCCGGCGAAAACACCAGCGGTTGGGAAGCGGTCC
Organism: Planctomycetota bacterium; assembly: GCA_019347795.1. Taxonomy (GTDB): domain Bacteria; phylum Planctomycetota; class Planctomycetia; order Pirellulales; family Pirellulaceae; genus JAHWKS01. Next base: position 1,447 of record JAHWKS010000858.1, read on the forward strand.
AGATCTCGCCGCGCGCTCCCGAGGCGTGGACCGTCGTCACCCGCGATCTATGGCAGGACTTTGGCGACGCCACAATCACCGGCATCGCCCCGACGGCGACGGGCGGCCCCGCCCTCTTCGACGCCGTGGAGCTGCTCCGCGCCGCGCCTTAACCGCCCGCGGCGTTTTTGATGAGCAGGATCATGAACGGGATCATCTCCAGATAGTTTTCGATGGCGATCCGCTCGTCGACGCCGTGGATGCGCTTGAGGTCTTCCCCGGTGCTCCATTGCTAAACTAAACACAAAACTTTGAACAAGAGGCAACAAAGGGAACCGAGAATGAAGAGCACGCGCAACACCGCCTTGTCTCTGTTTCCTCCGTTGCCTCCTGCTGGGCGCTAAGGAAAGGGCTAAGGAAAGGGGACGCAGCTCGTTAAGCCGGAACGTCTTTACGAGCTGCGTCCCCTTTACTCCTTCGCCCGCCGCCGACCGTTGCCCTGAATCAGCGCTCCCTCTCCCTCCCTCTCCGCCCCCGATTCCGGGCTTCTTGAACGGAGGATTTGAGGTTCGGCTTCGCGAACTCAAATCCTTAAGAAGTTAGCCGCCGCCCTTGCCCTTCTGCGAAAGTACATATTCATCGAACAGATCGGCAAGACTCAGCCCGCGATCTTCGGCGTCGTAGAACTCCTTCGACAGCGCATAGATGCGATCCTCTGCATTCTTTGGGAGGGCGAGCAGCGCTGCCATCCGCGCTTCTCGATCCGTCGGCGGCCCGCTGAGACCGAAAAAAGCGTTTGCCTCTTCAAGAATTCGAGCCGCTTCCTCTGCCCCAATTCGGCGAAAGACATCTGGTGTTTCCTGGGCGAAGTCGCCGGAAGAGTTCAAGAGATACTGATCCATTCCCCCGTTGTTGAGTTCGGCCTGGAAGTTCATCACGCAAATCGCATCGCGCTGGAGACGGGAAAGCGGGGCAACGCCTGGCCCGTGTAGCGTCCGCCAGAACTCGCGGTTGAACGAGTCGAGATATTCAGCGTCCGTCATCGTTTGCGGCTAACGCTGGAGGTAACCGGCACGGCCGGTGAGGACGTGCCCAAAACCAAATCCGCTATTTGGGCCGTGTCCAGTTGAGCGCGAAGTTAGATCTTGGACCCCCGCAAGCGGTCAATTTCCGCGTCTACCAGATCCGCAGCAACGAATTGATCGCGGATAAATGTTTGAAACAAGGTATTGTCTCGGCGAAGGTGGCAAACCGCAATGGCGCGCGTGTCGGCGGTCGGCGAGTGGAGAGCGTGCCACATGATGGGATCGAGCGTGGCTCCTGCGAGTCTTGAAGTACGTGAACGAGTAAGTCCCGTTCCTCCCAATCTTGCAGGGCCCAATAAACGCCGACGAGTGTTTGCAAGTTGTCCTGCACGGGACCAACGCGAAGAGACTCAACGGCGTCGAAATCTCGAGCGCCAATCGCTGCGCAAACCTCATCAACGAACGTGGGCGATGGGAAACTCAATTCTTGCACCTAACGAATGGACTCTATCCCTTCTGTCGCCGGGCGCATGGCTGAACCATGCGAAGGATCGTTGACGGCGGCAGGAGGGATAGAATCCGGTTGAACAAACCGCGGAGCCTA
>JAHWKS010000060.1 GCA_019347795.1 Planctomycetota bacterium
CCTTTGACGGCTACGTGGTCAAGCGCTGGGTCGATCCGGGGGCGCTTATTGAAGCCGCCGACCGGCCTCTGCTCACGGTCACGCGCTCCGACAAAGTCCGCGTTTGGCTGGACGTGCCGATGTCGAAAGTGGCCCAGCTTCAGTGCGGCGACCGTGCGGTCCTGGACCGAATCAACGTGCTTGCCGGAGAGACCTTTGAGGGCGTCGTGTCCCGCTTTTCGCCCACTTTGGACGAGAACTCCCGGCTGATGCGCGTCGAGATCGACCTCCCGAATCCTGAGGGCCGCCTTCGGCCTGGCTATTACGGTTACCTCACCGTGTTCCTGGAGGAGCAATCCCAGGCGCCGGTGATTCCTTCCTCGGCGCTGCTCTCCGACGGAAAGGAGCAGTTCGTTTACGTGGTCAAGAATGACACGGCGCACAAGCAGCCGGTAGTCGCCGGCTACAACGACGGATCGATTGTCGGAATCGCCTCGGGACTCCGCGGAGGCGAACAGGTCGTCCGCGCCGGAGCGGGCCAGATCCATGACGGTCAGCCCTGCACGCCCGTGCTCGCCGCCAAGTGAGGCCGGCAGGGGGATAGTAACAAGACGGCTGCCTCGAAGGACACGAGGCCTCGGACTCAAGGAGGGGGAATCCATGAAGCGTCCAACCATCGCACACACGCGATGCGCGTGTACGGTTAGTCTCTTGGGGATGGCGGCCGTGCTGACCGCCGGCTGCGGGCTGACGGGCGTCGGACGCCACGCCGGCCCTGAACCAATTACGGCGCACAAGCCGGTCGCCGGCGTCGAGTCGCCAATGGTACATGGCGTGGCCGATGCAACTGGCGACATGCAACCTCCGCTGAGTCAGCCGAGTCAAGGCGCCGGCGCCCTGCCGGCTGCTCACGATGTCCACCCGGCTCATGAGGTCGCGAGGCTGCCTCGGCCGGAAGTGCTGGCCGCCTTCGAGCAACCGGTCGAGTCGGCGGAAACGGCGCCCATCGCTCCGCCACTGCCGTCCGCTCCTCCACAGCCCCATTCCGAGTTGCCGGCGCCCGCGGTCGCGCCGGACAACCGTGCAGCGGAGGCGCTTCCGAACGGGGCCCTGGCTGCCGAACCGCTCCCGGCGGAGGTCTACCCCGTCGACTTGCCGGCGGCGTTGCAACTGGCGGGGGCCAGCAACCTGCAAATCCAAATTGCGGTCGAACGGGCGCGCGAGGCGCAGGCCCAACTCCTCGCCGCACAGGCGTTGTGGTTGCCCTCGCTCAACGGCGGCGTGAGCTACAACAAGCATGACGGGCAGATTCAAGGGACCGAGGGGGAAGTGATCGATGTCAGCCGCAGCTCGCTCTTTGTGGGCGGAGGCGCCAAGTTTCTCAACAGCCCGCTTCCCGGCGCCGGCGGAGGACCGCGGCTGTTTGTGGACCTCTCGCTCGCGGACGCCCTCTTTGAGCCGCTGGCGGCCCGCCAACTGGTCCGCGCCGCGGAGGCAGATGAGGCGACGGCGTTCAACGATACGCTCCTGGAGGTCGTCCTCGCCTATTTGGAGTTGACTGAGGCCCAAACTCGCGTGGCGATTCTTCAAGACACCATCGGGAACTTTGAAGAACTCGTTGACCTGGCCGAGAACTTTGCGATGCAAGGCATCGGCCTGCAAGCCGACGTGGAGCGGACTGCCGCGGAGTTGGCGGCGGCCCGCCGCCAGTTCGTCGAAGCCCAGGCGGACGTGCAGGTCGCCTCGGCGGAGCTGGCGCGGCTGCTGCGCCTGGATCCGGCCGTCACGCTCCTGGCCGCCGACGTGCAGCCTTTGCCCCTCGACATGATCCACGTCGAGATTCCTTTGCCGGCGCTGATCGCGCAGGGTCTCCGCGCCCGGCCCGAGGCGGCCCGCGAAGCGGCTCAAGTCGCCGCGACCGAGGTTCTCTTGCGGCAGGAGCAGTGGCGGCCGTGGCTGCCCAACATTTACACCGGCGTCAGCGGGGGCGGCTTCGGCGGCGGCCCCGGCTCGGACATCGACAACTTTGACGGCCGCGTCGACTTCGACGTCGTCGCCGCTTGGGAGCTGCGCAGTTTCGGCGTCGGCAACGTCGCCTTGCAACGGGGACAGGCCAGCATCAACCGTCAGGCCCGGATGCAGTACCAGCAAACGCGCGATCGCATTGCGGCGGAAGTCGCGCAGGCCTGGCACCTGACGCAACTTCGGCGGCAGCAAATCCAGGAAGCGCAGGCGCAGGTGGAAGCGGCCACCGAAGCACTGCCGCTCAACTTCCTCGGCATCCGCGGCGGCGAGCTGCGCGTCATCGAAGCGCAACAGGCGATCAACTCGCTGAACTCGGCCCGCACCGAGTACCTCCAATCGATCATCGACTTCAACGAAGCGCAGTTCCGACTCCTGCGCGCCGTAGGACAGCCGCCCATGCCCCCCGCCGACGCCGCGGCGGTTCTTGCGGTGGACGCCGAAGCGGGTCCTGGGCCGGTTCTCGACGGCGAGGTCTTGCCGCCGCCGCCGGCGCCGGCGCCTCTGCCGCTCGAGTCGGCGCGCCGCCAGGTTTACCTCGAGCCGAGCCGCTAAGGCCGGTCACAGACGCACGGGCGCACACGAGCCCGGCGAACGATCCGGCTGGCGGTCGCGTAACGAGCAATGGGAGACCGCCATGCCGAATCCATTCCGAAGCACCAGCCTGAAATGGCTGACGGGCATTGCCGTTTGCCGGAGGGCGGGATAGACGGCGGGGCGGACGGCTTCGAGGGCCTTTTGGCGCGTGGGAACAAGCTCGCCGGCGATTCGTTGCAGCGGCGGTTGATACGATGCGGATTTGGCGCCTTCATTGCAGGTTGTTAGGCAGCAATGAGTCTTGAGAGAAGAGAAACGGCGCTCGGCGATCCCTCGCAGGCTGCGGCGGAGGGGGAAATGCGATCGTGCGACTTCCGCGTCGGCGGGATGGACTGCCCGAGCTGCGCCGAGGCCATCGAGCGCTCCCTGGCCGGCTTGGACGGGGTGCACGACGTGCGCGTCGACGTCCTGGGCGGCAAGGTGCAGGTGACCTACGCCGAGGGGAAGCTCGCTCGCGGAGACCTGGCCGGCGCCATCCGCCGCGTTGGATATCAAGTCGCGGAGGAAGACGCCCGGCGCTCGGTCTTCGTCGTTGCGGAGATGGACTGCGCCGAGGAAGTGCGGCAACTGGAAAGTAAGCTGGGCCGATTGCCGGGTGTGACGCATCTGCGATTCGATCTGCTCTCGCACCGCATGATCGTCGAAGGCGCGGCTCCGGCTGCGGTGGTGCGCCGCGCCGTGGAAGAACTCGGCATGACCGCTCGGCCCGAGGAGGAGGCGCCCGGGCGTCGCGGCTTTTGGAAGGCCCGCGGCCGGCTGCTGATGACGGTCCTGTCCGGCGTCTGCCTTGCGTTGGGTCTGGCGTCGTTATGGTTCGAGGCGGGGGAGCTCGTGACAAAGTCGCTGCTGGCGCTTTCCGCAGTGGCGGGAGGGTGGTTTGTCGCCCCGCGCGGCTGGCGGGCCGTCCGACACGGCGCTTTGGACATGAATTTCCTGATGCTCTCGGCCGCCGTGGGAGGCGTGCTCATCGGAGAATGGGCGGAATCCGCCTCGGTGCTGTTCCTGTTTTCCGTGGCGCAGTTGCTCGAAAGCTACTCGATGGAGCGAGCCCGCCACGCCATCCGGGCCCTGATGGAGCTCTCGCCCGCCGAAGCCACGGTGCGCCGCGACGGCCGCGAACAGAACGTCCCCGCGGGCGAGGTTCAGGTGGGCGAAGTCCTGATCGTACGGCCCGGGCAGAAAGTCCCGCTGGACGGGGAGGTAATTGCAGGCCGCTCGTCGGTGAACCAGGCGGCGATCACCGGCGAGTCGATGCCGGTGGACAAGGCGCGGGGAGATCATGTCTTCGCCGGTTCGATCAACGAGCACGGCATGCTCGAGGTCCGCAGCGAAAAGCAGGCCCACGACACGACGCTCGCCCGAATCATTCACGCCGTGGAGGAAGCGCAAAGCACGCGCGCCCCCTCGCAGTCGTTTGTGGATCGGTTCTCTCGCGTTTACACGCCCGCCGTTGTCGCCGGCGCCGTGCTGGTATTTGTAGGGCCGCCGGCTTTGGGATTCGGCGCTTGGGAGACGTGGTTCTATCGGGCGCTGACCCTTCTGGTCGTCGCTTGTCCTTGCGCGTTGGTGATCTCTACTCCGGTGTCGATCGTCAGCGGCCTGGCGGGCGCCGCGCGCCGCGGCGTGCTGATCAAGGGAGGCGTGCACCTGGAAAACGGGGGTGCGGCGACTCTCGTGGCCTTCGATAAAACCGGCACGCTCACCCACGGACGCCCGGTGGTGACGGACGTGCTCGGGCAGAGCGGCATGGAACGAGCCGACGTTCTTCGCCTGGCCGGAGCGCTGGAGCAAGGGTCGGAGCATGCGTTGGCTGAGGCCGTTCTTGCGGCGGCAAGGGCGGAGAAGATCGCACTCCCGCCCGCCGCGGACTTCCAAGCGATGGCGGGCCGCGGCGTGCAGGCGGTCATCGAAGGACGCACGTACTTCCTCGGAGGCGAACGCCTCGCCCGCGAGCGCGGCGCTCTCGATCCGCAAACCGCGGAGGTGCTCCGCAACCTGGAGGAACAGGGGAAGACGGCGCTGCTCCTGGCCGATGAATCGGGGTCGCTGGGGGTGTTGGCGGCGGCCGATCAGGTCCGGTCCGAAGCGGCGGACGCCATTGCCGCTCTGCGCGCCAAAGGCATCCGCACCGTGATGCTGACCGGAGACAATCCGCGGGCGGCGCGCGCGGTGGCTGTGCAGGTGGGCATTGATGACCACTGGGCGAGCCTGCTCCCCGAGGACAAGGTTCGCCTGGTGCGGGAGTTGGAGGCGAAAGGAGAGCGAGTGATCTTCGTCGGCGACGGCGTCAACGACGCTCCCGCGCTGGCCGCGGCCACGGTGGGCGTGGCGATGGGCGCCGCGGGAACCGACGTGGCGTTGGAAACCGCCGACGTGGCTCTCATGGCGGACGATCTCTCGAAGCTCCCGCTCGCCCTGGCGATGAGCCGGAAGACACTCAGAATCATCAAAGAGAACATCGCCTTTTCGATCGCGGTGAAGGCGGTCTTCGTCGTACTGGCGGTTGCGGGTTGGGCGACGCTGTGGATGGCCGTTGCCGCCGACATGGGCTCCTCGCTGGCCGTCATCGCCAACGGCCTCCGCGCCCGCGCGATTTAAGCTCCGATGCAAACGCCTGTGACTCATCTGCGGCGGCAGGCCGACCCGGAGCAGGCTGCGACCGGTGCGAACAACGATGGCGCCGTCAACGCGTCGCTTGGGCGCGCCGCGCAGGTTTTCGGCGCAGATGCGCTTCCAAAGGCGGGAGTGTTACGTGGGGGCTTCTGCCGTCGCACAGATGGTGAGGGCGATCTCGGCCGGCTCGACCTTCTCTTTCATCGCCGCGAAGCGGCATTCGCTGAGGCTGCGGAACCAAGTCTCCTGGCGGCGGGCGAAGCGGCGGGTGCGGGCTTGCGTGCGGCGGATTGTCTCGGCCAGGTCTAGCTTGCCTGCCAGGTGCTCAATCGCTTCGCGGTAGCCGACCGCCTGGGACGCCGTGCGCCCAAGATCGCCGTACTTGTCCAGCAGGCCGCGGACTTCTTCAATCAGGCCGGCCGCGAACATCGACTCGACGCGCCGATCGATCCGCCGGTGCAGCTCGCTCCGCGGCCACTGCAGGACGAAGACCCGGCAGTCGCGGGCGGGCCGGCCTTCGTCGAACTGGAACTGGAAGTGGCTGATCGGCTGGCCCGTGGTGCGATAGACCTCGAGGGCGCGGATGATGCGCCGGCGGTCGTTGGGATGAAGCCGTGCGGCGGTCACCGGATCGACCTGGGCCAGCCGCTCGTGGAGGGCTTCGACGCCGACTTGCGCCGCCTCCTCCTCCACCGCCCGGCGAAACTCCCAATCGGCCGGCGGACCTTCAAACAAGCCCCGCAACAGCGTCTTCAGGTACAGCGGCGTCCCGCCGACGAACAGCGGCGTCCGTCCGCGGCTGCGAATCTCCGCGACCTTCGCCTCGGCCGCCTCGAGGTATTGGCTGACGCTGAACTCCTCCGTCGGCTCTGCGATGTCGATGAGGTGATGCGGAACCTCTCGCCGCTGCTGGGCGGTCGGCTTGGCGGTGCCGATGTCCATCCCGCGATAGACGGCCATCGAGTCCAGCGACACGATTTCCGCATCGAGCAGCCGCGCAAGCTCCAGGCCGACTCCGGTCTTGCCGGCCGCGGTGGCGCCGGTCAGAAACCAGCAGTCGGCGGTGACGGGAGGCTTCTCAAAGTCGGCGTCTTGGAAATTTGGCATCGCGGAATGCCGCCGCTCCTGCCCCCTTAGCAAGGGGGGTGGTGGCGAAGGGGAAAGGGGCCGCTAGAATGTCTAAAGCGAAAAGAAGCCTTGCTGAACCACGTGTTCGTCTCACTCGCATTTTCGCCTGTACGATCCGCCGAGCCAACGGGGCGCGGGGCGGTCCGTTCGGCAGCGACGATCGACCGGCGCGCCCGACTGCGGATTTGAGAAGCTGATGGCCCTCTGGATTCTACGTGCAGTATTCCTCGTGACCGTGTCCGGGGTCGCCGTCTCGCTGCTGCGCTCGGACGTGTTCACCAGCTTTCTCGACTTCCTGGCGGTCGTCGTCGTCTCGCTGGCCGTGATCGGGCTGGACATCGTGGTGCGGGAGAAGCGCATTGAGATTATCTCGTGCGTCTACTTCGGGATTGTGGTGGGCCTGATCCTGACCTTCGTCGTCGGCGCCGCCATTACGCCGCTCATGCCCAATCCCCCGCCGGAATCCTTTAACGGCGTGATGTTGATTGTGGGCGTGGTGCTCTGTTACGCCAGCATCAGCTTTCTGCTCCAGACGCGCGACGACTTCCGCTTCGTCATCCCGTACGTCGAATTCGCCAAGGAGGTGAAGGGCCTCAAGCCTTACATCCTCGACACCAGCGTGGTGATCGACGGCCGCATCGCCGACGTGGTGGAGACCCAGGTGATGGATAACCAGCTCATCATGCCGCGGTTCGTGCTCAACGAGCTGCAGGCCATCGCCGACAGCAATGACAAGCTGCGCCGCAGCCGCGGACGGCGAGGGCTGGACATCCTCAACCGCCTGCGCTCCAACGAAAGCGTCGATCTGCACATTTATGACCGCGAATCTCCCGAAATGGCCGACCAGCCCGTGGACATGAAGCTGGTCCTGTTGGCCAAGCGGCTGGAGGGCAAGATCGTCACCGGCGATTACAACCTGAACAAGGTGGCCAAGCTGCACAACGTGCCGGTCATCAACCTGAACGACTTGGCCAACGCCCTCAAGCCGGCGTATCTTCCCGGCGAGACGCTGCGGGTGCACATCGTCAAGCCGGGCGAAGAGAACGGGCAGGGGGTCGGCTATCTGGACGACGGCACGATGGTCGTCGTCGAGCAAGGCCGCTTGCACATGCACAGGGACGTGCAGGTGGCCGTCACCAGCGTTCTGCAGACCAGCGCCGGCCGCATGATCTTCGGCAAGTGCGAGAAGGTGAGTTAGGACCGTTCGAGAAACTAATGTCCTTCACCTCCCCTGTGGGGGAGGTCGGACGCGGTAGCGGCCGGGTGGGGCGGGGTAAGCTCGAACGATAGTTATTTCTCGAGCGACCCTTAGCCGGGCGAATTGGTCGCTTGCTGCGACTCGGCCGGGGATGCAGAATGGCTAACGCTCCCTCTCCCGACTTTGAGGCTGTCATGTTGCTGCGTGCGATGGTGCTGCTTTCATGTTTGGCTGTGATGACGGTTTCGGCCCAGTCGGCGTCTGCGGAAGCGCCGGCGACGAAGAAGGTCGTCCTCATCGCCGGGCCGATCACGGGCCATCCGAAGCATGCGCACGAGTATGAGAAGAGCGTCATCCTGCTCAAGCACTTGCTCGACACGTCGCCGAACTTGAGCGGCGTGACGGTAGAGGCGCACTTTCGCGGCTGGCCGGACAATCCGGCGACGCTCGACGACGCCGACACGATCGTGCTGATTTCCGACGGCGCCGACCGCCGCGAGCAGGACCATCCGCTTTACGTCGGCGACCGGCTGGAAACGCTGGAAAGGCAGATGCGGCGCGGCTGCGGGCTGGTGCTGTTCCATTGGAGCACGTTCAACCCCGGCCGCTTTCATGACCGTGTGACGGAGTGGCTCGGCGGGTACTTCGACTACGAGACCGGTCCCGAGCCGCGGAAATGGTACTCGGCGATTCAGACGTGGGAAGGACTGACGAAATTGGGGGACGCCGATCACCCGATTCTCCGCGGCGTGTCGCCCTTTCGCGTGCAGGAGGAGTTTTACTATCGCATCCGCTTTCGTGAGAACGATCCGCGGGTGACGCCGATCGTGCTCACCCAACCGCCGGGCGAGACGCAGGACTACGCCGTCGGCTGGGCGGTCCAGCGCGAGGACGGCGGCCGCGGGTTCGGCTTCACGGGCGGCCATTTCTATCGCAACTGGTGGAGCGACGACTTCCGCCGGCTGATTCTCAACGCCATCGTCTGGACCGCCGGCGCCGACGTGCCCGAGCGGGGCGTGCGGGCGGAGTTGGCTGAGCCGACGAAGGCCCTCATCGTTACCGGCTATCAGCACCCGGCCCACGACTGGAGTGCGGTCACCGCCGCGCTGTTACAAGTGCTGGAGCAGGACCCGCGGATGTTCGTGGACGTGACCGAAAACGTGGAGGATCTCGCCTCGCAGTCGATTCACGATTACGACCTGCTGGTAATGAACTACAACAACTGGGACCGGCCCGGGCTGAGCGAAGCGGCGAAGGCGAATTTCGTCGAGTACCTGAAGCGCGGCGGCGGGCTGGCGCTGATCCACTTTGCGAACGGGGCGTTCAATAAGACGCTCCCCAGCGATGGATCTGATTGGCCCGAGTATCGCACGCGGATCGTCCGCCGGGCGTGGATGCACGACCGCAGCGGCCACGACAAGTTCGGCCCCTTCCGCGTGGACATCACCTCGGCGGAGCACCCGATCACTGCGGGCCTGGCGCCGTTCCAGACGCTCGATGAGTTGTACTATCGCCAGGAAGGGGACCAGCCGATCGAGCCGCTGGCCACCGCGGTCTCACAGGTCACCGGCCAGGCGGAGCCGATGGCCTGGGCGTACAACTACGGCGAAGGGCGGGTCTTCCAGACCGTGCTGGGCCACTCCGATCAGTCAATCCGCCTGGCGGGCGCCCTCATCCGCCGCGGCTGCACATGGGCCGCCGATATGACGCCGCTCAGTTTCGATCCGCCGGTCGAGTTAACGATCGACTACTTGTGGCGCGACGGGGCGCAATGGCGGCCGCAGGCGGAAGAGAAGGAAACGCAAAAGGCGCGATAGTCGCAAAAGGCGCAAACGTCTCAATGGAGCATCGCAATGAAGCGTGGTCGTGGCGGGCTCGTCTATTGAAGACATTCACCCTTGAACCCAAGGTGATATTGCTGCAGGTATTAGCCGGAGACTGACCGTGAGCGATAACCCCCGGTTCGAACTCATTGAGGAATGGGCGCTCTCTGACTCAAAGTCATGGCGTTTGAAGGATCAACAAATTCGCTTTCGCGGACGAGATGTGTACGGCCAATCTCTTCCCGCGACAGCACGGCTTTCGGTCAGCCGAGAGCAGGTTACAAAGTTCGCCGCGGCCCTTGACTTCCTTGACGTGTGGGCGTGGAGGCCGGACTATAGTGCGTCCGAATGCGGGTCAACTGTTGAGGACGGAATGAGTTGGTCGTTCACCGCCGAATTCGGCGGCCGGACTTGCAGGGCAGGCGGCGCAAACGCCTTTCCCTCGTTGGCCGATCCGAGGAAGGCGTCGCTAGATACCGAACGCTACGGGTTCTTGGTGTTCGCGCTACATTCCACGTTCGGCATTGGTGCGTCGCCCTGAAGTGCGTGCCTTGAATTCGAGTAAAGTACATCCACTCGTTTGCGACTATTGCGCCGCTTGCGACTTTTGCGTTTTATTCTTCTTTGATCAAGGTTGGCGCTCACCACCCGAGCCAGCCCCACGGCAAGGGGACGCGGAGGAAGACCGCGAAGACTTGCCAGACGGCGGCGGAGAGGAGGACGGCGACCGGCAGGGCGATCCGCAGGCGGGTTCGCAGCGTTAGTAAGAGGATCAGAGCCGCGAGAGCCGTGGTGATCACGAAGCCGGCGATCTCGGCGGCGGCGATGAACGCCAGCACGCAGGCGATCGCGACGAAGACGCGAATCGCGCCGTTGCGGGAGAGCGGCGGGGCTTCGTCGGAGCGGCGAAAGCCGCCGGTGATTGCCAATCCGACCGCGGCGATCGCCGCCATCGCCGCGAGCAGGCCCGGGAACAGCATCGGACCGTAGCGTTGCCGTTGCACCTGGCGGAAGGCGTCGCTGGTGAGGATCTCGCCGTACTGGGCGTCGGACTGGGCGAGCGTCTTGCGGAACTCGCCGGCCTCTTCGAAGGCGTAGCCGAAGTTCGCCTGGTTGAGGAATTTCCGGTACTCGTCGCTTTGCACCACGCGCTCCAACGCCGTTTGGATCATCCGGCGCCGATCGTCCGGCGTCTCCAGCGGGAGCGCCAGCCCCCGCCAGCCGCCGAGGGACCACGGCACGCCGGACTCGCGGAACGTGGGTACGTCGGGAAGGCTCGCCATTCGCTCATCGGCCATCAATCCCAGGCAGCGGACTTCGCCCGCGTCCAGGAGCGACTGCGCCTCGGGAACCGAGCAGCAGACCAAATCCACCCCGCCGGCCATCAGCTCTTGCAGCGAGGGGGCCGAGCCATTGAGCGAAATCCACCGCACGTGGTTGGGCGTCAGATCGACCGCGTTCATCCAGCCCGCCACGCCGATGTGCCAGATGCCGCCGAACGCGGTGCCGGCGGCTTTCCGTCGTCCCGGATTGTCGCGGATTTCCTGCTCGAGTTCCGCCAGCGTCCTCCACGGCGCATCGCGGCGGACGAAGAGCGCGGCGTTGTCGCGATTCAGGAGCACCAGCGGCTCGAAGTCGCGGAAGGTGATGTTCGTCAATCCCCGCCAGTGCAGCATCGCCAGCTCGGGCGTAATCATCGTCAGCGTGTAGCCGTCCGGCCGGGCCAGCGCGCCGCGGGTATGGCCGGTGACGCCCGCCCCGCCGGTGGCGTTCACCACGTTGACCGGCGTGTTCAGCTCCCGCTCCAACTGAAACGCGATCTGCCGCGACACGCGATCCGTGCCGCCCCCCGCGGACCAGGGGACGATCACCGTCATCGGCCGGCTGGGAAACTTCCCTTGCTGCCGGCATCCGGCGATCAACGCAATGAGCAGAATGAGTAGAGAGATTCGCATGAGAGTGTTGGAGTCCACGCTTTAGCGTGCTGAAGACACGCTAAAGCGTGGACTCCAACTAATGGTCCAAAATGAACTCGTTGCTGTTGAGGAGGGCCCAGCAGAGGTCTTGGAGGGCGGCGGTGATGTCGCCTTGGTAGGAGGCGAGCAGTTGGTTGGCGGCCTCCACTTCGCGGCGCGTCGGCGGGCGGGCGACCGTGGCCAGGAACAGGCGGTTCAGCTTTTCGGCCGGCTTGAGGTCGCTCCGCGCGATGCGCTGGAGGAAGCCCTGCTCGGAGGTGAGGGCGCGGTGGACCAACTCGCCGTTCATCATCGCCAGCGACTGCGGGATGGCGCCGTTGAAGGTGTTGGCTTCGTCTCCTTCATCCGTCTCCAGATCTTGGGTGAACTGCGCCAGCCAGGCGGGCTTCTCCTCTTGCAGCTCGGCGTACACCTCGCTGTCGCGGCGGAAGTCGGCGGCCAGGAGCGAGAGCGACTCGTACACCTCCTCCGCCCGCATCTGCCGCGTGTAGTAGCGGCTGAACAGCGGCGGGACGCCTTTGTCGGGCGCGTCGGCCATGTTCTCGGGCGTGATGCGGCTGGACACGCCGAACGCGTCCTGCAGCACGATCCACCGCATCAGGCGCTTCACGTCGTGGTTGTGGGCGATGAACTGGTCCGAGAGATAGTCGAGCAGCGCCGGGTGCGAGGGGGGGTTCGTGGGCCGCATGTCGTCCACCGGCTCGACGAAGCCGTAGCCGAGGAAGTGCGACCAAAGGCGGTTGACGATCGCCCGGCTCAGGTCGGGGGAGTCGGCCAGGAAGTTCGCCAGCTCCCGCCGCCGGTCCACGCGGGCGACCTGCCCGTGCGGATCGATCTTCGTCCCATCCAGCCACGTGGGATACGCCACCTTCCGCAGCCCGTTGAGGCGGTCATAGAAGATGTCGGCCTGGACGGCGTCTCCCGTCTCGCCGGGGAAGTCGCGATTGGCCAGCCGCACCTTGTCGGTGTCGCGAATGGTGTGCATCTGGCGGAAGAAGGCGTTCAGGCCCCAGTAGTCATCCTG
>JAHWKS010000061.1 GCA_019347795.1 Planctomycetota bacterium
CCCCTTCGGCTTTGACGAACTCGCGATGGACGATCGTGCCGTGGTTCTCGTTTTCGTGCCAGAAGCCGACGCCGTTCACCTTATCGTGCGTGAACCAGAAGGATCGTTGGTGAACGTGATCGGTGCGTTCGCCCGGCCTGGCGTCTTCGAGCGGATACGCCCGCGTCATCGCCGCGCCGCCGGGACCGATCAGCGGATAGAGCACCGGCTTGGCGCCCGACCTGGTGAGGTAACGGGTGAAGAGCTTCCCGTCGAGCAGCACCGTTGCGGCGTCTTTGGACTGCTCGACGGTGAACTTCTCCGCCGGCGCGGCGCCGGAGACAAGGAGGATAAGGGCCAGCGAGCCAAGCAAACGCGGCATGTTCATGGGTCATTCCCGGGATGGAGTAAGGAGGGAGACCGAATGCGACGCCGATGAGGCGAATCGCTCCGGCAGGGGCCTTCCTATGGTAATCCCTGGAAACCCGCTTCGCCAGCGCTACGCCGCCGTCAGCGTGAGCGACGGGCGTTGTGCGTGTTGCGTCCCTCGCCGACGCTTCGGGCTACCATCGATGCCGCGCCCGCGGGTCGGAGTGAAACGTTACTGTTGCCGGGCGAGGCGTTCGGGCCACTTCAGGTAGGTCGCCGGGTCCACGTGCTTGAACGTCTGCATCCGGCTGTCGGCCGCGTCCAACTTGTCTTGATCCGTCGGCAGGAGGCGCCACGTGAAAAGATGCCGGCTGCGCACCTGGATCTGTTTGCCGAACACGGCGCCCGCGACGACCGTCTTGGTGACTTCCTTGGGCACGAGTCCGTGGGCGGCGAGCTGCTCGTTGAGATTGAGCCGGGCGAAGGGTGGCAGGTTTCCCGGGCGAATTCCGTTGAGCCTCGCGTAGCCGTCGGCGAACCGCTCGTAGCGCCGGACGATGCTCTCCTCCGGCGGGACGATCCCCACCGCCGAGTACGTGAGCCGCTTGCTGGACAGCACGATCCGCCGCTCCTGCGGATCAAACGGCCGGATGTCGAATACCGGATTGGCCATGAAGCGCACATCCGCATCTTCCGAGATCGCGGCGCGGGCCTGCACCTGGGCGGTCAATTGGAACAGTTGATCGAGGGTGAGCTTCGTTTGCACGCCGCGCTTCGGCGACGAGAGCAGCACGAAGCGCTGGCGCGGGACGTCGTAGATGGCGATCTCCTCGATGGCGCTCTCCTCGCTCTCATCCAGCACGAAGTCGAAGACGAAGCCGCCGCGGAAGAGCGTCAGGTACTGGGCGACCGGCGCCTTTTTCTCAAGGAAGACATCCGTCTCCACGCGAAAATCGTCCGCCGCCGCGGGCGCGGCGGCCGTCAGCAAAGCCGCGACCGCAACAAAAGCCGCTCTCATCACAGAAACCTCCCAGGGCGCCACGAGTTCGGAAAATCCGGGCGGCGAAGAATAGGGGAAAAAGCTCTCCGCGCCAATGTCGAAGTCGGCAATTACGTGCTTTTTTCCGCGTTGGGCGTCTCTTAGAATGTCCGACTCTACGGCTTTGCTGTTCCTCACCCCCTCACCCATCTGAAGCCCGCCCATGAACGCCTCGATCCCGATTCGCCTGAGCATTATGATGTTTCTCCAGTTCTTTGTGTGGGGATCCTGGTACGTCACGGCCTATCTCTTCCTGACCAAGATCGGCTTTGGAGGGCCGGAGATCGGCTGGACGTATTCGGTCGGGCCCATCGCGGGCATGCTCTCTCCATTCTTTGTGGGGATGGTCGCCGACCGTTTTTTCGCGACGGAGCGGGTGCTGGGGGCGATGCACATCCTGGGAGGCATTGCCATGTTCGGCGCCGCCTCGGCCATGGGAGGCTTCGAGCCGCTTCCGTTGAAGATCGGAGAGACGGCCGTCGAGATTCCCGTCCTCGCGATCGGCGAGACGCCGGCCAGCGCCGTCGTGGTTAACCTCCTGTTCTTCGCCCACATGCTCTGCTTCTATCCCACGTTGGCGCTGACCAATTCCTTGGCGCTGCACAACATGACCGATTCCGAGAAGCAGTTTCCGCTGATTCGCGTGTTCGGGACGATCGGCTGGATCGTGGCCGGCGTCTTCGTGAGCTGGCAAGGCTGGGACGCCGCGGTGAACCTCTTCTACCTGGCGGGGGCGTCGGCGATCGTCATGGGCTTTTACAGCTTCACACTTCCGCACACGCCGCCGCCGGCGCGCGGCAAGGAGGTGACCCCTCGCGAGGTGCTGGGGCTGGACGCTTTGGGAATGCTCGCCCGGCCGTCGTTTTTCGTGTTCATGCTGAGTTCGTTCTTGATTTGTATTCCGCTGGCGTTTTACTACCAGATGGCGGCGAAGTTTGTGGACCACGCAGGATTAGCGAATCCCGCCTTCAAGATGTCCTTCGGGCAGATGTCCGAAGTCTTCTTCATGGCGGTCATGCCGCTTTTCTTTGCGCGGCTGGGAGTGAAGTGGATGCTCTTCGTGGGGATGCTGGCTTGGGTCGCCCGCTACACGCTTTTCGCATTGGGGGCGCCGACGGGGGTGGCCTGGATGGTGCTGGGGGGCATCATCCTGCACGGCATCTGCTACGACTTCTTCTTCGTCACCGGCCAAATCTACACCGACAAAGCCGCTCCCTCGCACATTCGCGCTCAGGCCCAGGGGATGCTGGTTCTATTCACGCTCGGATTAGGAATGTTCATCGGCGCGCAGGTCGCCGGCTGGACCGAGGCGGCGTTTACCGCGGAGGACGCCCCGGCCCTGACGGAGCAGGCTCAAGCCTTGGGCGCCCGGATCACGGAGCTGGAGCAGGAGGCGCGGCTCGGCGACGACGTCGGCGCCCAACTTTCCCAGTTGCGCCAGCAGCGGAGCGAGGTCTTGCTGGACTCGGTGGATTGGCGGACCATTTGGGGCATTCCGGCCGTCTTCGCCGCCGTCATCATGGTCTTATTCGCCGTCACGTTCCGCGACACAACCAAGGAGCGGCCGCCCACGGAGGAAGAGATCGCAAAGGCCCACGCCACCGAAAAGAACCCTTAGCAAGCGGCGCCTCGCACCAGGGCCGATACGGCAAGAGCAGCAAATGGCTGATTGAGCGGCACGGCGACTCGCTGCTGCGACTGGCCGCGATTGAGCCGACGCAGGCCGGGCGGCTTCTCACTCGCTGAGGTAATCGGCGTGGTTGAGCCAAAGTCCGCCGGTGGCGGCGTCATAAAGCCATCCGGCGTCGGCTTCCGTCGCTGTGGGAGGGACGGCGGACGGCGGCTTGGCCACATTGGCGACGCTCACATCGGCCAGGGGATTGTCAGGGGCTTTGCGCACATAGGGGCCCAATTCCAGTGGACCGTCGGCGGCGTCCGTTGTTCCCCAACGGTTCGTGCGGACGGTGAGCAGGTCCAGCGCGGCGGGGGCAACGCCGTCATGGTGCGTCTTGTAGGTCTCGATGAGCGCCCGCAGCGTGGCCAGGTTGTACGTCGCGGCGGCGCTGTGCGCATCCTTCGTGGTGCTGCCGTAGTGCGCCAACACGGTGGCGGCCAGGATGGCGATCAGCACTACCATGATCATCACCTCGATCAGTGTGAAGCCATCGTGGCGGCGGGACGTCATCGCAGCATCCGAAAGGACGGGTGGACAAAGGCTGCGGACCCGAGTCGCTGACGGCGGCGCAGCGCGGCCTCTAACTTTTCCTAAGTCAAGAACCTGAGACGGTCAAACGGCGTTGACGCGGCTCTGCGGGAAATGGGCGCAAGGGAGCGGCCGCAGCAGGAGCGTTGTAGCGGTTCCGCCGATCGCAAGGAATATCGGGGACTTTTTGCCCGCTGGGCGCAATGCTTGCAGCCCTTTGCGGCAACCGCATATTCACTCGTTCCCCCTTTGCGAAAGATGGAGGTGTTAGGATGCGCAAATCACGCATGCTTCTCACGGGCGCCGCGATTGCGGCGTGCGCCGCATTGATGGCGGCGCCCGCGGCGGCCCAACGGTCGGGCGGCGCCAACCTGAGCATTCCCGGCGGCGAGCCGATCGTGCAGATCACGGCCGATGCCCCGCAGGAAGCCCGGGTGGGCCAGAGTTTCGACTTCCAGGTCCAAGTAAAGAACGTCTCGGAAAACGTCGCCGTTCACGACCTGGTTATCGCCCAGCAAGGCGCCGAGCAATTCGAAATCCAGTCTGCTCGAATTCAGGGCGGGCAGCAGGCCGACCAGCAGGGTCAACAGAAGCAACAAAAGCAGAGCCGACAAAAACAGAAGAAAAAGCAGCAAGATCAACAGGGCCAGCAAGATCAACAGGGCCAGCAAGATCAACAGGGCCAGAAAGATCGGCAGGGCCAGCAAGATCGGCAGGGCCAGCAAGGTCAAAAAAAGCAGGGACAGCAGGGTCAAGGCAAGTCGCGCTGGAAGATTTCCAGGCTGATGCCGGGCGAGTCGCGGACAATCCAAATCACCGCGATCTCCGACCGGGAAGGTCAGCAGAACGTCTGTCTGGCGATTGAGTCGTACACGCCGGCCTTGTGCATCGCCACAAAGTTCACCAAGCCGGAGCTCGAGATCGTCAAGAAGGCGCCCGACCGGGTCGACATCTGCGAAACGATCGAGTTTGAATACTTTGTGAAGAACGCCGGCTCCGGTGATCTGGAACATTTCACCGTGGAAGACAAGCTGCCGCAGGGCGTGAAAACGATCGACGGCGAGCAGCAGCTTAAGTTCACGCTCGAGGACGGCCTCAAGGCGGGCGACGTGCGAAAGTTCGTCGCGCGGCTCTGGGCCACCCGCACCGGCGAGATCTCCAGCCGGGCGGAAGTTCGCGGCCCCGACGGCGTCTCGGCCCGCTCCAACCGCACCTCGACCCAGGTGGTGAAGCCGGACCTGGCGCTCGCCATCGACGGCCCGCAGGTTCGCGAAGTGGACTCGCTGGCGAACTATACCGTTCGGGTCACGAATCACGGTCAGTCCCCCGCGCCGTTCTCGCGGTTGACGCTGCACTATCCGCGTTCGGCCGACCTGGTGCGGATGGGTGATGCGCAGACCTCCTCGAATGAGGTTCAGCAAAGCAGGTCGCAGCAGCAGTCGCGATCGCGGCAGCAGTCCCGGCAGGCTTCGGGCAACGTCCGCGAAGTCGAGGCGCAGCAGAACCGCCAGCAGCAGAACCGGCGGCAGGCCGGCAATCAACAGCAGGCCGGCAACCAAAATCGCCAAAAGGCTCAGCAGGACCGGCAGTCGCAGCAGGACCGGCAGTCGCAGCAGGACCGCCAGAAGATGGCGCGCCGCCAGTGGAACCTGGGGACGCTCCAGCCCGGCCAGACGGTCGAGCTCAACTACGCGCTGCGTCCTTATGAGGGGGGCGAGCTGAAGCAGATCGCCGTCGCAGAGTACATCTGCGAGATGGCCGAAGATCGCGAGATGACGGAGGACATGTTCCAGGTGCGGGACACGCTCCTTACGGAGATCATCGCGCTTCCGGGCCTGCGGCTGACGGTCATCGATGACAAAGACCCGGTTTCGACCGGCGAGCAGGTGACGTACGGCATCAAGGTCGCCAACGAGGGGAATGCGGAGGCGAGCAACATTCAGCTCACCGCCCACATCCCCGACCACCTTGAGTTCGTCAAGGTGAGCGGCGACACCAACGGCAAGAACTCGGAGGGCGAGGTGTCGTTCGAGCCGGTGCAGACATTGCAGCCGGGCGAAAGCTCGAGCTGGAGCCTGGTCGTCAAGGTTAACGAGGAGTCCGACGAGCCGATCTCCGTCGAGATGACCAGCGCCGACCTGCAGCAAAAGATCACCGCCGAGGAGCCGACCTTCTTCTTCTCCCAGGACGGCGATCAGCGCAAACGGCAGGGTCAACAGAACCGTAAGCAACAGAATCAGGATCAGTAGTTTCTGAATCCCTGGTCGATTTCAACGGCTGCGCCCGGCGCCCGGACGCAGCCGTTTTTTGCTGCGCGGGAGAAGAACACACTGTCGTGGTGGTTCAAACGCTGAGGGCTGAGGAGGGAACAGGACATTCACTCCGACTCCGTCCGCCTCGCGATCCGGCCTGCCTCGCGACCGCAAGGCCGCAGGCCGGCGCCTTCAAGGTCACGCGTTCTCGACGGGGAAGGGGATGACTTCCTCGATCGAATTGGCGCCGGCGGCGAGCATTACTACTCGGTCGAAGCCCATTGCGACGCCGGCGCAGGGAGGAAGGCCGGATTCCATCGCCGCCAGCAGCCGGCTTTCCTCGGGAAGCGGCGGCTTGCCGTCGTCCTGGCGGGCCCGGTTGATGCGAGAATTCCGGCGCCGCAGCTCCTCGGCGTCGAGCAGCTCGTGGTAGCCGTTCGCCAGCTCGATGCCCTCGACGTACAGCTCGAACCGCTCGCCCACGGGCGGGTTCTCCTCCCGCACCACCGCCAGCGCCGCCTGTCCCGCGGGATAATCGTACAGGATCGCCGGACGACCGCTGCCGAGGCGCGGCTCGACGAATTCGCTCAAAAGCAGCTCGAGCCACGCGTCGCGATCGGCGATGTCCCAGCCTTGCGGGGTCGCGATGCCGCGCGACTTCGCCAGCGCCGCCAGCTCTGCGGCGCCGGCCGCGTGCGGATCGACGCCGAGCCGGTTCTGAAACGCCTCGCGATAGCTGATCCGCTCGGCCGGCCCCCGCTCCAGCAGCGTCTCCGCAAGTTCCGAAAGGAGCTTCATCCCCGCCTCCATCGAATCGCCGGCGCGGTACCACTCAATCATCGTGAACTCAGGGTTGTGCAGCCGGCCGCGTTCGGCGGCCCGGAACGCCTTCGCGACCTGAAAGATCGCCTCGGCGCCGGCCGCCAATAGCCGCTTCATCGCGAACTCGGGCGAGGTCTGCAGCCACATCCGCCGGCCGACCCCCGGCTCGCGCGCATCATCCGGCAGAGTCACCGCCAGCGGATCAAGATGCCGATCGATGACTGTGTCGGCCGAAAGCAACGGCGTTTCGACCTCCAAGAAACCCCGTTCGTCAAAGAACCGCCGCACCCGCCGCAGCAGTTCCGCCCGCAGACGCAAGTTCTGCCAGGAGGCGGTCGGACGGAAAGTTGAGTCGGGGTCGTGCATCGACGGCGCCCAAGAATCGATTGTTGCAACCGCGGCGGCGGTTAATTGGTTCCCGGTTCCGCCGCCCATCCGGGCGCCAGGAACTCGTTGCGGATGCGTTCTTCGTCGCTGGTGAGGAAGGCGCCGTGATCCCTGGTCCAGTAGTGATAGAATTTCTGCCGCAACTTGGGATCGGCGATCTTGAACTCGCCTTTGGCTTCCTGGTCCTCGAGCCAGTTGTGCATGGCGTCGAAGGCCTCGATCCCCGCCTGCTGCCAGAGGATTCGCCCGCCGCCGTAATGATCGTAGAGATGCCGCTGGAATTTCCAGTTATCCAAGATGAACAGCGCGAAAGAGCGGCCCGGCGGACGCAGGTCGCGCTCCAGCCGGTCTTTCTCGCGCCCGAGCTCCTTTCGCTCGTCGCGGGAGAGATCGCTCCGCGCCAGCTCGTCTTGAACGGCCTCAAGTCGCCGGCGGAGTTCGGGCTCGCGCTCCTGCAACCGCTCTTCGTGCTGCTCGCGAAAGTATTCAATCGCGGTCGCAATCTCTTCCTCGGTAGGCTTGATTTCATCCTGATGCGCCTGGCGGTATTTCTCCAGGACGGGCCGCAACATCAACGCGTGCAGCGACTTGCCGTCAATTTGATCGCGGTAAATCGGCTTGCCCAGCACAACGCCGATCTGCTCTCTCGGTTCCCCCGTCTCTTGAGCATGTAGCGTTGACGCGATCGCGCCGACAATCAACACGCCTTGGATGAGCGCCCGCATGATCTCCCTCCTCAAGCAAAATAGAGTCAAGGACGCGCCCTTTAGCGCCATTCTTGCGGGTTCCCGACGACAGGCAACCTTGGAGACGCACCGGAGTCCCTTCTTCATTAGCGTTAATCAGCGTCAATTAGCGTTCCGCTCCGGTTTCGCAGTGTCGTCCATCTCCCGCGGCAGGACGAAGACTTCGCCGGCGCGGTTGCAGAAATAGAGCCGCGAGAGCGATGGCTGGCGGCCGTGGCCGTCGGCCCAGAAGGCGTAGAAGTCCGGATGGGCGTTCACCGGTCGGCGGATGTAGGTGTGGTTCCGCTCACTGCCGGAGGTGAGTTGCTTCTGCTTCCGCCAGCTTCGGCCTTGATCGTCGCTGAGCCACATCGCCGCTTCGCCGCCGGGGTTGTAGGGCTGCGGACCGGTCTCGCTGGGGGCGATGATCCGCCAGGCGCCGTCCTCGTCGATCCACAGCGAGCCCATGTCGTAGTTGTTGTCCGACGTGAACGCGGGATGGATGTCCCACTGGGTTCCCGTCCAGCGGGCGGTGGTCCAGGTGCGGGGATCGTTCTTCGGTCCAGACTCGTAGCTCTTGCTGGTGAGGAACAGGATCACCGGCCGATCGTCCGCATCGAAGCGAATGTCCTTCAGATAGACGTTCAGCCCGAGACGGCTGTAGTCGTGCACCAAGGCGGGATTCTCCGGCTCGGTGAGCGGCAACGACAACGGCCGGCCGGCCGCCGTCCGCCAGGTTTCGCCGAGGTCGGGCGTCTCCAGGTAGTAGAGATTGGTGCGCCAGTTCAACCCTTTGCCCTGCGGATGATAGTTGAAGGCGGCGCCGGCGCGGCTGTCGCCGACGGCGCTGATCTGATAGTGCCCCTCCTCGATCGCCGCCAGAGTGCGCCAGGGGCGCCAATGCACGCCGTCGCGGCTGCTCATCATCATGTTCGTGCGCTTGGCCGGGTGGTTGTACTTGGTGAAGAAGCACACGAACCCGCGTTGTGGGACATGCCATGCCTGCATGTAGGAGAAATTGCTGATCGGAACTTGCTCGTCGCCGTCTTGCCGCACGGCAGGCACAAGTTCGAAGTCCTCGATGTCGTACGGCTTTTTGCTGCGATGAATGTACGAAGGCCGGGCGGTCCCGTGCGACGTGGCGAAGATCCACAGATGCCCGGCGTCGTCGATTGAAAGCACCGGGTTGTCGTGGGCGTCGCCGGTCTTCTTGTCGAGCAGGATCGTCGGCCGCGGCACGGTCTTCGTCTTGTGATCGAAGTACGAAACCATGTGCAGCAGCCGGCGGTTGTCGTCCTTCGTCGCGCCGCCGTAGACGAAGAACGTCTTTCCGACCTCGGGCCGATACACCGCGAACGGCTGATGCTTGGCGCAATACGTGCCCAGGCCGCCGCTGTACTTGTAGACGTACTCGTCCCCGGACGGCTGGTTCATGTACCAGACGCCGCGGTAGCCGTCGTCCTTCTGGTTCAGCGTCAACTCCGCGCCGCCGCACGTCGCAGCGAGGGTGAAGACCGAGCATAGAGTGATCGCAACTGTCTTCATTTCGAGGATCCTGGAAGGCGAGTTCGCATTCTAAATGGCCGCGAGGTCGAATGCGAGCGATCGTCGGCCTTGACGGCCTTGGCCTTCGCCTTTCGAGGACGCGCCGCACCGTCCCGTATTCGCAAGCACCGCAAACATCCCAGATGCCCCCGGCGCCAGCCGGAGGGAGTATCCCTCAGTACGCCCAGATCGGAGCGCGCCCCCTCCCGCCGCTTTCACTCCGCCGGCGCCAGGGCGCCGGCGGAGTGAAAGCGGCGGGAGGAAACTTGGCGCCGCGGCGTATTGGTGCTTTGAGGGAAGCTCCCACCGGCTGGCGCCGGGGGCATCCTCGCGCGGTACGGCTTCGACGCTACCGCCACGCCTTCGCTCTGTAATAGGGACCTTCTGCCGAGCGAGCACGTCGGTCCTTCCCAAGCGCTTTGTCTGAACAAAAGCCCCCGGCGGCGCAACTCATTCCTGGATTCACCGCCGAAATCGTCGTAGACACGATCGTCCGCATCGGAAACAATAAACAGAGGCGCTAAAGCCTGTTTGTACGCGAAGTTAAGACGAGGATCGAGCCGATGAACCCCCGCCTCACACGACGGACCGCCCTGCAAAGTTTGGGAACCCTGGCGGGCGCCGCCTGCCTGCACGGCCTCGCTCGCCCGGCTGTCGCCGCACGGTATGAGCCGAGCTGGGAGGAAGCTATCGACAAGGGGCTGAAGTGGGTCGCCCGCACCCAGTCCCGCCTGGGGCACTGGACCGCCGGCAACTATCCCACCGCGATGACGGCCCTGGCGGGCACGGCCCTCACCTGCTCCGGCTCGACCACGGTGCAGGGGCCGTACGCCAAGAACATTCGGCGGGCGGTCGATTACCTGCTCACCAAAGTGCGGCCCAACGGACTGATCGGCGATCCGCTCCGCGACAACCGCTACACCTACGGGCACGGCTTCTCGATGCTCTTTCTCTCGCAGGTGCTGGGGGAAGAGGAAGACGCCGAGCGTCGTGAGGAGCTGATCGAGGCCTGCACCAAGTCGGTCGAGTTCAGCGGCGCCGCGCAGACCAAGTCAGGCGGCTGGGGATACGTGAGCGCCAAAGACGGCAACGACTTCGACGAAGGCTCGACCACGATCACCCAGGTGCAAGGCCTTCGCGGTTGCCGTAATGCGGGCATTCCGGTCCCGCGCGAGGTGATCGACAATGCCAAGGAGTACATCTACCGCTGCAAGAATCCCGACGGCGGGATCTCCTACAGCTCGCGCAACCGCGGCTCCTCCCGGCCGGCGATTACCGCGGCGGCGCTGGCGGCCCTCTTCAACGCCGGCGCCTACGACAGCGACCACGTCCCCGACATGCTCGACTACTGCAAGAAGAACCTCTACCGCATCGACGGCGCCCCGTCCTACGGCCACTGGCATTACACGTACCTGTATTACTCGCAGGTGGTCTATCGCCAGGGGGGCCAGGATTGGGAGGAGTTCCGCGACAAGCTCTATAAGAAGATCGTCAGCGAGCAACAGAGCGACGGCTCATGGAACGGCAACATCGGCCCGATTTACGTCACCGCCTGCAATCTGATCATGCTGCAACTCGATCGCAGCTACCTGCCGATTTACCAGCGGTAAAGTAGTAGGCACACTCCGTGTGCCGTTCTTCGGCCGGCGGTGAAACTCCGAGGCATCGATTTGGCCTGGAGATAGTCAACCACTGTCCAAGTCGCACGGGGCACTGGGCGCATTGGCATGCGTTGCGTGCATCGGTCGACTGCCGCGTTCTCGAGCCAGTTCTTCATTGTCGAATTTCCACAGTATTTCTGCGAAAGACTCCGCAATGTGGCGCAAGCACCCCGGATCGTAATTGTGTTCCGGAAACAGCTCGACAAGGGCCTTGTTGAGGTCGTGGGCTCGGTGTTCGAGCGTTTGATTCTTGTTCTTTTTGTTCCGTCGAGCGTATGATCGCCAACGCCGTATTGCTGGCGCAATAAGCGATTCGTCAGCCATGCTACAACCATCTGTCTTTTCCAGTCGGATGAGTTTCGTCATGGCCGAGCGTATCGCTTCATCCTTCGGATTGTTTGCGCGCTTCTTCATCGTTTAGGGTCAGCGTCCGAAGCGTTGGTGGTCCGCCGACTCAGATCCCGGTCCGCCGCCCGGCGGGGACCTACTCTGCTTCTTTCAGCGGAATCGTCCAGAGATAGATGTGATGGCGGTCGGCGTCTTCTTTGGACGTCATGGTGACGGTCTCGTCGGGCGCCACGCCTTCCATGCCGTATTCGTGGGAGACGATCCGCGAGCCGGGCGCCATCTTCTCGAACTGCGGAATCAGCCGCGTGTTCAGCTCCGGAAGCAGGTAGAGCGTCACCACAGTCGCGGTGCTCAGATCGGCGTCGAAGATGTTCTCCTTGCGGATCTCCACCAGGTGGCCGACGTTGTTCTTCTTCACGTTCTCCAACGCCAGTTGATACCGGCCGGGATGAATCTCATAACCCACGCCCTTGCAGCCGAACTTCTTGGCGGCCGTGACGAGAATCCGCCCATCGCCGCAACCGAGATCATACACCACGTCGTCCTTAGTGACGCCGGCCATCTCCAGCATCTTTGAAACCACGTCGTTGGGCGTGGGCACATAGACCACGTCGGGCGAGTTATCATCATCCTGCGCCGTACTCCGGCACGAAGCGGCGACGACCACGACCACAACGATCAGCACCGGCAAGCAAAAGCGACGCAACATGGGCGATTTCTCCGGGAGAGCGATGGCTGGCAAAACTTCGATTATAGCTTCTCCGGGTCAACGTGGACGCCCAGTCCCGGCCCGGTCGGAACTGTCGCTTGATCTCCCTCGATCTGTAGCGGCGTGGAAAGGATCGTGCCCGAGAGGAACTGCGGTGCGTTCAGCGCGGCCGGGCGCTCCAGGCCGAAGGCGCCGAACAGCGCGAGGCTGGCGGCCAGCGATAAATCGGGGTCGGTCAGCCCGCTGGCGAAGAAGAGCAGGCCGTGGTCCTCGATGTACTGCAGGATCCTGCGGGCCTCGGTGAGTCCGCCGCAGC
>JAHWKS010000859.1 GCA_019347795.1 Planctomycetota bacterium
CCCGGCGCCGAAGTCATTGGGCTGAACAAGGACAACTTCGGCGCGACGCGGAAGATCTATCCGAAGACGAACATCCACCCGACCAAGGTCCGCGCGAACCAATGGCGATACGCGGACTACGACGGGGATGGAAAGCTCGACCTCATTGTCGGCGTGGGGGATTGGGCCGAGTACGGCTGGGACAACGCCTTCAACGAACGAGGCGAATGGACCCGCGGACCGCTGCACGGCTACGTCTATCTGCTCCGCAACCGCGGCGCGACCGAGCAGCCCGAGTACGAGTCGCCCCGGAAGATCGAAGCGGCGGGCGAGCCGGTCGATGTCTTCGGCATGCCGTCCCCCAACTTCGCCGACTTCGACGGAGACGGCGATCTCGATCTCCTTTGCGGCGAGTTCCTCGACGGCTTCACATACTTCGAAAATGTGGGATCCCGCACGGCGCCGCAATATGCCGCGGGCCGGCGCCTGACGCACGACGGCCGGCCGATCGCGATGGACCTGCAGATGATCACGCCCAAGGCCTGCGACTGGGACGGCGACGGCGACACGGACCTGATCGTCGGCGATGAAGACGGCCGGGTAGCGCTGGTCGAGCATACCGGCCGCGTCACAGACGGTCTGCCGCAGTTCCTGCCGCCGCGATACTTTCAGCAGGAGGCGGCCGATGTGAAATTCGGCGCCCTGGTTACGCCCTACGGCTTTGACTGGGACGGCGACAGCGACGAAGACCTCCTCTGCGGCAACACCGCCGGTTACATCGGCTTTCTGGAAAACCTCGACGGCGGCGATCCGCCCAAGTGGGCCGCGCCGCAAAGGCTCAAGGCGGGCGGCGAGGTCATCCGCATTCAGGCGGGGCCGAACGGCTCGATCCAAGGTCCGGCGGAGGCGAAGTGGGGCTACACCACACTCAGCGCCGCCGACTGGGATCATGATGGTCTGCCCGACCTGATCGTCAATTCGATCTGGGGCAAAGTGGTCTGGTTCCGCAACGTCGGCACGCGGACGGCGCCGAAATTGGCCGAGGCGCAGCCGATCGAAGTCGAATGGAAGGGACCGCCGCCGAAGCCGGAATGGACGTGGTGGGCGCCGCAGGGGAACGAGCTTGCGACGCAGTGGCGTACTACGCCGCAAGTGATCGACCTCAATCGCGACGGATTGAACGACCTGGTGATGCTCGACCACGAAGGCTATCTCGCGCTCTTCCGCCGGGAGAATCGCGACGGCGGGCTGCGGCTCCTGCCGGGCGAGCGGATCTTCACCGACGCCGACGGCGAGCCGCTCCGCTTGAATGACGGCTTCGCCGGCCGCAGCGGCCGCCGCAAGTTCTGCCTCGCCGATTGGGACGGCGGCGGCCGCCTGGACATCCTCACCAACAGCGTCAACGCCGACTTCCTCCGCAACGTCGGCTCGTCGCAGCACCCGTGGCGGTTTCAGAACGAGGGCCCGGTGCACGAACGCCGGCTCGCCGGCCACACCACCAGCCCTACTACCGTCGATTGGGACCACAATGGGCGCCCGGACCTCGTGATCGGCGGCGAAGATGGGTTCCTGTACTACCTAAGAAACCCGCACAGGCCGGGACAATAAGAACGCCGCCGGAGCGAGACCGTCATGGCTCAGCAAAGCACCACGATCTTTCTACAGCAGTTGGGCTATCAGTCGCCGGTGCTGTTGGCGTGTCTGGCGGGCGTGACGGCGTCGCTGGTGTTTCTTCGACGCGCGACGGGGCCGGCGATGCTCTGCCTGCTCGGGTGCGGGTTGTTTCTCGTGACCATCCTGGCGGTCACCGGAGGAAACGCGATCCTCATCCATCTGCAGATGTCCGGCGACTGGCCGCCGGAGCGTTATATGCTGACGATGAGGATTGTGAGTTTTGTCGCTGCCGTGATTCGCGCCGTCTGCCTGGCCCTGCTGATCGCTGCGGTCTTCATTGGCCGTTCGTCCAAAGGCGCCAAGAGCTTCTGAGCCGGCGCCGGCACTATTACCGCTCATGAACGACAAGCGACGCGGCATCCTGGCGATGCTCGGCCCGGGAATCCTGGTGGCGGCCACCGGCGTGGGGGCGGGCGATCTCGCCACCGGAGCCCTGACCGGCGAGAAGCTGGGCGTGGCGGTGTTGTGGGCGGTGGTGCTTGGAGCGGGCTTGAAGTATCTGCTGAACGAGGGACTCGCCCGCTGGCAGCTCGCTACCGGCGATACGCTCCTGGAAGGCGCCGCGCGGCATCTCGGCGCCGCCGCAATGTGGGCCTTCCTGGCGTATCTGGCGGTGTGGAGTTTTCTGGTGGGCCTGGCCCTGATGAGCGCCTGCGGGGTGACCATGCACGCCATCATGCCCATCGGCGAGGCGGCGGAGGACAAGATTCTCTATGGGATTCTGCACAGCATCGTCGCCGTGGCTTTAGTTCACTGGGGCGGCTATCGGCTGTTTGAAAAGCTGATGAGTGTCTGCATCGCGGTGATGTTCATCGTGGTGATCGCGACCGCCCTCGCCCTCCGTCCGGCCTGGAGCGACGTGCTTGGCGGCCTCTTCGTTCCCACGATTCCGCAGATGGCCGGCGAAGGGATTCAGTGGACGGTCGCCTTGATGGGCGGCATCGGCGGCACGGTTACGGTGCTCTGCTACGGTTACTGGATTCGCGAAGAAGGCCGCACCGGCGCCGACGATCTCACGGCCTGCCGGGTCGATCTGGCGGCCGGCTACGCGATGACGGCGATGTTCGGCGTGGCGATGGTCGTGATCGGCAGCCGCATCGACGTGGAAGGGGGCGGCTCCACGTTGATCGTCAACCTCGCCAACCAGCTTCACAACGCGTTCGGCCCGACCGCGCGGTGGGCATTTTTGGCGGGAGCGTGGGGGGCGGTGTTCAGCAGCTTGCTCGGCGCGTGGCAGAGCGTGCCGTATATCTTCGCCGATCTTTGCTCGCTGATCGCCGAGCGCAGCCGGATGTCTGCGGATGCCGCCACGCCGCGGGCGGCGATCGACACCGCGTCGCCGGCGTATCGCGGGTTCCTCTACGCCCTGGCGACGGTCCCGATGATCGGCCTG
>JAHWKS010000860.1 GCA_019347795.1 Planctomycetota bacterium
CCCCCCACCATAATCCGGGGAACCATCCACAAATCCTCTATTTTTCTACGCAACGCCTTCGGGGGTGCGGCCCCCAAAGTCAAAACGCCCCCCCCCCCCACCTTGGTTCCCCTGTTCAAATGCCGGGGTTGTTGTGAAGTAAAACAATTTTTTAAAAAAAAAAAAGCCGCGGCGGCGCGGGGTTGGCGACTCCCGACCCCCTCTCGCGCGCGCCCCTCTTGCGCCGGCCGCTTCGGCTGCCTCAATGCAGCTCGTACTCCGCGTCCTCCTGGCCGTCCATGCCTAGCCGCATCTTCAGCTGGTCAAACTGGCGGACGAAGCGTTCATTGGAGGAGTGGACATGCTCCGCCTCGGTGAGGAACTGCATCTCCTCATCGCATTGGAGGCCGTGCCGCTCGAGGATCGCCTCGAACCGCTCCAGCGGGCTGCCGTAAACGACCAGCAGCTTGTGCTCGTCGAACTGCACCTCCTGCGGCCGGTTCGGGTTGAGCACCGCGATGCCGGTGCAGCCGTCGTTGAGCAGCAGGTCCTCAAAGTCCCACAAGATGCTCTTGAGGACCGGCATATCGATCTGCTCGCGGTACAGGTCCGCATGTCCGGCGGAGTCGCGGTGATGGCTGGTTTCGATCACCACGTCCACCTCGCGTCCCACCGCTTCCACCAGGTCCATGAACACGTCCAGCAGCACCTCGGCCGAGGCGGAAGCCATCAGCACGGGCACGTTGGTGCGGTTTTCTTCATCGCGATAAGCGTCATGGCGGTAGCCTTGACGGGGCGTGATTTTCAGATCGAAGGAAGGCCGCAAGGCGTCGGTCAGTTGGAAATCGCCGTAGCGGGAGATTTGCAAGTGGGCCTCCAACTCCTCTTGCGAGAGCTGCTCGAAGCTGCTCACGGCGACGTTGCTCGGCATTCCCTCGTGAAACACATTGCGAAAGAATTTCTTCAAAAAGCCCATAACGGCAGCGACCTGATTTTGCGACGGCAGTGGATCTCCCGCAGGTCCCGCGGGACGAGGTTCTACGCAATCCTAGGTCACATTTGCGGCGGGAAGACGAGGTTGGAGTTTCCCGGGACCGGCGCCGGCGCTACGATGAAACGAGGCGGCGCAAGCGGCACGATCGTCGCAATCGGCGGGCGAGGAGAATTCTGCTATATTCGACGCGCGCCGGTGCCGCTGGCGGCGGAGCGGAGCGACGCCCCAGCACACGTCCGAAAATCGCTGGGGCATCGCTCCGCTCCGCAGCCACCCATCCCGCGTTGTCGTAAGGAAGTCATGATTCCGATCGTTTCTCAAAGGTTTCTTGGCGCCTGCGTCGCCATGCTGCTCGCGATGACGGGCTGCGTGGAAACGCAATCGCCGCCGGCGCCCGCTTCGCCGGCTGCATCCGCAAATCCCTCGCCACGCCCAAGGTCACAATCGGCGGAATCGCCCAACGTCGCGGAGTCCACATTGCCGGCCGGTGAGACGTGGACGGTGCATTACCTCCAGGATGTGAAAGTCGGCCACGGTCGCATGAAGGTCGTTCCGCAGGAATCGGGATTGGTGAAGATCGTGAGCAAGGATGAGTTGACGCTCAGTCGCGGCGGCTCGACGGTCACGCAGCGGATTACGGCCACCAGCGTCGAGAAGCCGGCAGGCGAGCTGGTGCGGTTCGAGTCGCGAATGAACCTCGGGCCGACGGCCACGGTCTCGCGCGGCGAAGTCACGTCCGCCGGGGGCCTGCATGTCGAAACCGAAACCGCGGGCAAGACGGTATCGCAGACGTTGCCGTGGCGGCCGGAGTGGCGCGGCTTCTTCGCCGTCGATCAATCGCTCCACCGCTCCCCGATGCAGCCCGGCGAAACCCGCACGCTCCGCGCCCTGCAGCCGGTGCTGAACCAGGTGGGCGAGGTGCGAATGACCGCGCGCGACTACGAAGAGACGCCGCTGCTGTTAGGAACGCGGCGGCTGCTGCGGATCGACGCGGCGGTCGCATTGGCCGACTTTCCGTTCGAGATGACGCTCTGGACCGACAAGGAAGGCCGAACTTGGAAGACGTTCACGCCGCAGCTTAAGCAGACGTCGTATCGGGCAACCGAAGAACTGGCGCTGAGCGAGAATGAGGCGGCCAATTACGACCTCTTCGCCGACATCACCGTTCCGATTCAAACACCGCTCACAGATGGTCACGACACGCGGCGCGTCGTCTACCGGGCGAAGCTTCAAAACGGCGATCCGGCCGAGGCGTTCGTCTCCGGCGCCTCGCAAGCCGTGCGGAGCATCGACGAGCACACTGCCGAGATCACCGTCCGCGCCGTGCGTCCTGGGCAACCGGCGGATCCCGGCGAAGTCACTCCGCCGACGGATGAAGACTTAGCCGCCAACAGCCTCATTCAAAGCGACGATCCGCAGGTCATCGATTTGGCGAAGAACGTGGCGCGGGAGGAGCGCGACCCGTGGAAGATCGCCGTCACCCTCGAAAGATTCGTCAAGGGCGCGATCACCGAAAAGAACTTCAGCCAGGCGTTCGCCACGGCCGCCGAGGTGGCCGAGACCCGCGAGGGCGACTGCACCGAGCACGCGGTGCTGCTGGCGGCGTTGTGCCGGGCGCGGGGCATTCCCGCCCGCGGCGCGATGGGGCTGGTCTACTTCCCGCAGGCCAACCGGGCCGGCTTCGCCTATCACATGTGGACGGAGGTCTGGATCGAAGACCGCTGGATTCCGCTGGACGCCACGCTGGGGCGCGGCGGCATCGGCGGCGGGCACCTGAAGCTCGCGCACTCGAACCTGGAAGGCGCCGGGCCCTTCGCCGCCTTCCTCCCCGTGTTCAAGGTGCTCGGGCAGTTGGAGCTGGAGGTGGTCGAGCAGGAGTGACCGGAACGCACATTCGACCATCGACAGACGAGTTGGACCGGAGTATTGGAGTGGTGGAGCAATGGAGTGTTGAATTTCACTACTCCATCACTCCATCACTCCATCACTCCGAGCGGGATCGAGAATCTGGTTTAGCGTGGCGGCAGTCGACCGTCGCCCCCAAAATCTTGCGAAAACCACGGTTTAAATGC
>JAHWKS010000062.1 GCA_019347795.1 Planctomycetota bacterium
GGCGACCGGGCCGATCTTTCACGAGCTGGCGGAGCGGTTCAAAAAACGCGGAGTGGTGGTCATCCTCAGCGATCTCTTCGACGACACCGCTTCCATGCTGGCGGGGCTCAAGCACTTCCGCCATCGCCGGCACGACGTGGTCCTTTCGCACGTGCTGGACCCGGCCGAGCTGGATTTCCCCTTCCGCGATCAGACGCTCTTCAAGGGGCTGGAGCAGATGCCGGAGGTGGTGACCGATCCGCGCTCCCTGCGGCGGGCGTACCTGGAGGAGTTTCAAAGCTTTCTCACCGCGGTGCAGAAAGGATGCCGGGCGAACCAGATGGACTACCAGTTGATGCGCACCGACCGCCCCTTCGACGTGGCGCTTTCGGCGTATTTGGCGGAGCGGGCGGCGAAGGTCAAGTAACCGACACGGAGCACAGTTCCCGTGGCGACCAGATACACGATCCGGACCGTAATTGTCGTGGTCACGATCTTCGCCTTGTGCTCGCTCATGCTCCGGACCAGCCATTGGCTGGCGGCCATCGGACTCGGCGTGGCGGCGTTCCTGTTGCTGCTGGCTGCAAAGATTCCAGCCTCGTTCGGCAATGCGCCATGGCGCTGGGGTCTTCGCGGGGGACTTGCGTTGAGCGCCCTCTCGATCGCGTGGTTTTCGCTCGTCGATGTCTCAATATTCTTTAAATACTGCCCCGACTGTTCCGATCATCGCCACATTCGACAGGTTCGCGTCGGCGGCATCTCCGTTGCTTCGACATATGCCCCCGTTCATCGGGACATACGCAGCCTCATCAGAGCGGATTTGGGGCGGCCGTGCGAGCATGCCTATAAGCGCGAACACCTGGCCCGGCTTTGGGGGTTAATCGTTTGTGCGCGACCTTGCACTGGGATTACTTGTTGCTTATCGGGCGACCCCGAATACTACAATGTTGAGGTTGCTCGACGCGTGCGCAAGTTCGCGATTGATCATCCGGACCGGGCCCGTGAACTTTGCGACCGCATCGTCGATGAGGATGACTTCGGTGCAATGCATTCATTCATCGCGACCATGAAAGACACGGAGACACGCTGAGCAACGCGGACTCGATGATGTTTCGACATATTTGGCGGAACGAGCGGCGAAAGTCAAATAACCATGCGTGAATGCTGGCT
Source organism: Planctomycetota bacterium (assembly GCA_019347795.1). Classification (GTDB taxonomy): domain Bacteria; phylum Planctomycetota; class Planctomycetia; order Pirellulales; family Pirellulaceae; genus JAHWKS01. The sequence continues at coordinate 1,150 of JAHWKS010000062.1, forward strand.
GCGGCCCAACCGCCGCATCTTGTGGTTGAGCGTGGTGGTGGCGGCGCTGGTGGGCGTCGGCGGACTTCTCTTGGCGTGGCTGTTTCCCGTCACCGGCGAACCCGCCTGGCCCGGCTGGCTGGGGCTGGCGCTGGCGGCCGCGGGGCTGCTGGCGGACGTTACGTTTCTCTATCACATGCGGCTGCCGCGGCTGGCGTACGAAGACGGGCATCTTCTGGTTTACCTGCGTTCGAGCACGCCCGATCGGGTTCCGATCGAGCTGGTCGAGTGCGTCTTTTTGGGGCAGGGACCGAGCCTGATCCGCGCCTCGGACGGGCGAGAGTCAGAGACGGCCAATGTCGTCATCCGTCTGGCGGAGCGAGCCGCCGAGTGGCGCGACCGCGAGACGAACCCCTCCCTCGGCGAGTGGCGGTGCGGGTACGTCACCATCCGCGGCACGTGGTGCGAGCGCATCACCCCCGAGTTGGTCAAGCAACTCAACGAACGGCTGGTCGCCGCCCATCGCCGGCAGCGAGGCACGGCGCCTCGCGCCGAAAGGGAGCGCGCATGAAGCGGCCTCGCAGCGAGCGCGTGTCATTTATTGCTCGCCAACGTCTCAGCGAAACCGTAGAATGGCTTTCGGGAGGAGGACCGAAGTCCAGCGCGTCCGGCGATTTCATCTCAAGAAGGAGGCGAAAACTATGGCAAAGTTCTCAGTGGTCCTCCTCGCGTCCGCGCTCGCGGCCCCACCGGTGCTCGCTCAACCGCCGGACGATCCTCGAGCCCCCATCGAAAACGCATTGCGTCAGCCGACGCAGTTTGCATTCGACGCGACCCCGCTTGCCGAGGCGATGTCGTTCCTGGAGGACAAGCATCGAATCCCCGTGTTCATCGACGTTCATGCACTGGCCGCGGCAGGCATGAGGACGGATCAGCCGGTGATGGAGGCGGCGGACGGCGTCACGCTGGCGGAGGCTCTCGACCAGATTCTCACCCCTCATCGCCTTGCGTACTTCGTCAAGAATGATGTTCTCTTTGTCACCACGGAAGCTTTCGCGCGGCAGATTGCCGAGGTTCGCGTTTACCGAGTCGCGGATCATGTTTCGGTGGACGAGTTGCCGGAGGATCTCATGTCGCAGGCGGCGCCGGATACGTGGTATACGGCTGAGGGATGGGGCCGCGCGTTCATCGTTCCGCCCAAGTCGCTGGTCGTTGTACAGAACCCGCTGGTCCATCGACAGATCGCCCAACGATTTTCAGAAAGCTTGCGCCTCATTTACCCGACCTCCCGGCCGACGGTCGACGTGCCCGGACTGACGGACGTGACGAAACACCTTCGCATTCCGGCGAGGATGGAATTCATCGAAACACCCTTGCCGGATGTCGCTGCTTTTATTTCGCATAAACATAAGGTCGCGGTGTCGGCCGGGGACTTTTCCAATGTGGTGATTACCTCCAACCTCGGCCGAATACGCCTCGGGAACGCTCTTACGTTGATGCTGCGTCCGCGGGGACTCACCTGGATCGTGGACGACGGCGTGATCACCGCGGTGACGCACCAGACGGCCGACCGGACTTTGACGAATGCAACGTATCCCATACAGGATCTTGCCCAAGGTGATGCGATTGAGCCGCTGCAAAGAATCATCGAGTCTGCGGTTGCTCTCGTGACTTGGAGCGATGCGGATCGCGCCGCGCTTCAGGTGACCGAGGACGGCGCGCTGGAAGTGCGGCAGTCGTTCCCGGTCCACCAAGAGATTAGCGCCTTGCTCAGCGACCTTCGAAGGGCCGCCGAGAAATAGAACCAAGTGAGAACGCGGGCGCACCGCGTGATGGCCGCCCATCGCATTCAGTGTAACGCGGCGCCTCGTGCGGAAAAGGAGCGGGGATGACGGGACTCCTGGTGAGCGTGAGGGATGGAGATGAAGCGTGCGATGCGCTCGCCGGCGGGGCGAGCATCATCGACGTGAAGGAGCCTAGCCGCGGTCCCCTGGGCCGGGCCGATGCGGGCGTCTGGCGGGATGTGGTTCGCATCGTCGCGGGCCGCGTCCCCGTGAGCGTAGCGCTGGGCGAGCTTCGTGACGACGCGACCTGGCCGGAAGGCGTCGAGGTGTTGTCGATTCACTTCTCCAAGGTCGGGCTGGCCGGATATGATTCGATTCCCGGATGGCGGGATCGTTGGCGCGACACGATTCGCGGCCTTCCCGACGCGGTCCGTCCCGTCGCCGTCAGTTATGCCGATTGGCGAACAGCCGAAGCGCCCTCGCCCCGCGAAATCCTGGAAACCGGACGCGAATTCGGCTGCGCCGCCTGGCTCATCGACACCTACGACAAGTCCCGCGGCGACTTGTTGAGTTGGGTTACGATGGGTGAATTGGAAACATGGATCGCCGACGCCAAGGCGTGCGGCATGACGACGGTAATCGCCGGCGCCCTTTCTGCGAATTCAATCCCGCCGATCGCGCGCTTGGCGCCCGACTACATCGGCGTACGCGGCGCCGTCTGCCGCACCGGCCGCGAAGGACGGCTTGAAGCCGATCTCGTCCGACAACTTCGACAATCCCTCGACCCTCGCGCTCCGTCGCCCCACGGCCTGGCCGACCGTCTGCAGCCGGACGCTCCCCTATGAGCGCTAGCCGGAAACAGCCTAACGCGGCTCGTCAATTATTGAGCCCGTACCAATCCTCGGCTACGATTGGACTTACGCCCATTGCAAAGACTGCGTGCTAGGCTGCCAACCTGCAGTCTACAGGTGTTACACGGATCAGCTTAAACGCGAAAGTTAGCGCGGTTGAACAATGGCACAGTTAAAGTCCGCCGAGGTCGGACGATTTGTCTTAGCATGGGTTGCTTTGAGCCTACTCTGCGCGGCATTACTCGTCACCTTTCCACACATCACCTGGGTGCGAGGAACTGCGGGCTCCACGGGTTTCATCGCCGCATGTCTGGGCATCGGCCTTGGCCTCTGGTGTAGTCTGCGATTCCGAGGGCATCGTTGCTATCTTGCCTTCGTTCTGTCGGTACCCAACTTCGCGTTGTGGGCGTACTTTCTTCACTTAGCAATTCACGACCGCTTGCGCTAACCACCCGCTCAAGTTGATGCGGCCCACTGGCGCGGGTATCTTGAAGTCAAGCCCTTTCCGGGCCGCAAAAACTTAGCGGGCACGTTACGTGCTGTGATCCGCCATTTACCAGAATTCGACGATGACTCCCCTGAGTTCCTCGGCTACGTCGACCGTGTGATTCGGGGCTAATGAACCATGGCCAACAAACACAATCAAGCGGCGATCCCAGATCTCAGCGAGTTCGCACGGCATCGTCGCGAGATTCCGCTCGAGCTTGCCGAGCAATACGCCGGGACGTATGTCGCGTGGGATCTTGCTGGAGCTCACATCCTCGCTTCGGGCGAGAGCCTTCCGGAAGTCGAGGCAAAGGTCAGGCAACAGGGACTTGAAGTGTGCGACGTCGTGTTCGACTTCATCGACGCGCCCGACCAGGCCTGGATCGGATGACGCCTCCGCCGCTGGCCAAGTTGGCATTCACCGGGAACTCAACCAACTTGTGGAACTTGCCGAACCGCCTCCCGGTCGCCGGGTCGAGAAACCGCAACTGCTCGTTCCCGCACACCGCCAGCGAGCGGCCATTGGGAGAAATAGCCGGAATTTCCTTACCGAAGTCGCGATGAATCACCACCACGCCGTCCTCCATGGTGACTTCCTGCAGCGCCCGCACGAGCGAAACCGCGGCGAACGCGATAGCCGCGAGCAGGCACGCCGTCGGCCGATCAGGCAAATGCATGGCAAGATCCACGAGAGGAGGGAAGACGATGTCTGCGAAACCGCGCGCCGTGAAAGTACTTTCATGATGCCGCGCGGCAGGCGCGGCCTCAATGAGGGAAAGAGCCCCAAGAGCAGGTCGTTCAACCATCCATTATACTGTACGTATGTTCAATACGTCAAGAGTGCGGCCGTTTTTTCGCGTGTTTCGGCCGGGCGGCGGAAGGTTACGGCAATACCTGGGTTCGAACAGAGAGCGTAACCCGCGGCGACAGCCCGACTTGTGAAGGCGTCGCTACGAGGATGCGCGACGCAAATTTTTTTGTGAAAATCTCACAAGCCGCCGCGCCGTCCCTGCCCCGACAAGTTGAAGCGAACTGAAGTTGCGCCAGCCGCGCGGCCTTTGCAAGGATTTTTCCCTACTCCGCCGCGAGCCGCTTCGCAACTCCCCCTTTTGACCTGATCCGCCTGCCGACGTATTTGCTTGCGGCCGAGCGGGGCTGTCGAGTACCTTCTTGGGAGCGCCTCCCTTTCTTGCACCTGGAGCGATTCGCGATGCGAAAGATCATGCTGGCCGCGGCTTTGTGCCTCCTCGCCGCCGCGGGACACGCCGCGGAGATTGTGTTTAACGGGATTCAGCTTCCCACGGAACTGGGCGTCGGGTATGCGGTGCGGCTGATCGACATGAACGATGACGGCCGGCTCGACATCGCCGTGGTGGATAAGACCCGCATCCTCTGGCTGGAGAACCCAACCTGGCGGGAGCACGTGATCCTGGAAGGGCAGACGCGGCCCGACAACGTCTGCTTCGCCCCGAACGACATCGACGGCGATGGAAAACTCGACTTCGCCCTCGGCGCCGACTGGACCCTCAACACCAAGGAAGGCGGGCAGATCGCCTGGATTGAGCAGAACGAGAAGCCGGGCCGGCCGTGGACGCTGCACCCCATCGGCGAAGAGCCGACGGTGCACCGCATGCGCTGGGCCGACCTCGACGGCGACGACCGCAAGGAGCTGGTCGTCGCTCCACTCTTCGGCCGCGGCACAACCCGCCCGAACTTCGCCGAGCGGGGAGTGCGGCTGCTCTCCTTCGCGATTCCGCAGAACCCGGCGGTCGGGCCGTGGCAGCCGACGGTGCTCAATGACGACTTGCACGTGGTGCACAACTTCATGCCGGCCGACCTGAACGGCGATGGGCAGCTCGAAGTGCTCGTGGCGAGCTTCGAAGGCGTGAGTCTTTTGGAGCGAAGCGGTGACGCCGCGTGGCGGCGGACGCTCATCGGCGAAGGGAACCAGCAGACGTCGCCCAATCGCGGCGCCAGCGAGGTCAAGCACGGCCGGCTCGCCGGCGGCGCCGATTACATCGCCACCATCGAGCCGTGGCACGGCCATCAAGTGGTCGTCTACACGCGGCCGGAAGGCGAGCGGACCGAAAGCGGCGACTGGCTTTGGAAGCGCCAGGTTTTGGACGAGGAGCTGAAATGGGGGCACGCCGTATGGTGCGCCAACCTCGACAACGACGAAGACCAGGAGCTGATCATCGGCGTGCGCGACAACAAAGACGAGCAACATCGCTGCGGCGTGCGAATCTATGACCCGCAGGACAATCGCGGCGAGAAATGGACGCGGCAACTGGTGGACCCCGGCAGCGTCGCCGTGGAGGACCTCGTCGCCGGCGACGTCAACAACGACGGCCGAGTGGACATCGTCGCCGTCGGCCGGCAGACGCACAACGCCAAGATCTACTTCAACGAGACGCCGAAAGCGAAACCCGCCGCGAACAATGCGAAGTGAATCGGCCTACCCGAGACCCCCTTCTGTGCATGATGCCGTATCCACGGTCCGACGAGCCCCCAAGCAACCACAAAGAATCCTGAATACCGGAGGTGCTTGGCTCCCCGGCCCGCAGTCCAGGAAAAGGTCTCCACCGATCACCCCGAAAGAATCGTAAGCGCCAGGAACCACAAGACATTTTGTCTTATCGGTTCCTGACACCTTTCCTTACTCCAGCTTTCCTTACCCGATGCCGGAATGATGGCCGACGCGATCGAGCACCAACAGCGTTATCTTCCCGCCCCGACTCCAGATCTATTTGACCGCTGATCCAACGAGGTCGTACAGGGGGAGGTCAGAAGGACGAAGACTGCGCCGCCTTCCTGCGCGCGCTGGACGAAGCGGTCGAGCGGAGCGAGACGCGAAGAAGCGGAATCGTTTGGGAGTACTGATTTCCGGAAGGTCTACCTCCATGAATGAAGTTGGAAACGAAAACAAGCATCCGTCCCATCAGCTTGGTACGCCACGACGCAGTTCATGGAGTCGCATGCGGGGTCCATTGCTTGTGGCTGCCGGAAGCGTATTCTGTCTACTGTTCATTGTGTTCGGACTCCAACCGCGAGAACACCAGCAGCAAGCAGCACATGATGCGCCTCTTAATTCCGGGCGAGGCGCAAGTATAGACGAGGGGTCGATACCAGATTTCTTAGTTGTCCTCGCCGACGCGAGAGATACTTCATGCACTGCCCAAGAACATGGCTCAGTTCTCCTCACATACGCGGTAACGGAGAAATTCCCCGCACCTAACGCAATTCAAGAGATTTCTTCTCGCCTTAAATCCCTCGGCTGGCGACCTTTAAAAGAGGATTGGCTGAATCCTGGACTGCGGTCGTCACACGTCGCGGGCTGGAGCGAGTTCTTAGACGCCACAACCAACCCGATGCGCCGTGTGCATCAGTGGAGCGCCCAGTGGGAAAGTCCATCTGGAGACGTTGTTGATTACACGCTCCTCTACGACTATCCGGAAAATGGGCGACCCGATCTCGAGTTATTGCGGGTAAGTGGGTCTTGGTTTCCGGCTAATTTAGCCGAAGCGATGCGCAGTTCGCGATGACGCAAAGAGGAGGGTGTCGGGTTCGCTGATGTCACTGTGGCGCCGGGACTTTGATTCCCGGCGGCTTGGCGGCCAGGAAAAATTTTCTGCGGAGGCTTGACTGGCAAGTGACTGTTTGAATACTTATTCGGAAATCGACGAACAGTCTTCGGGTGGACAGATGGTCCCGCCGTGTCCTTGGGAAACCGGGATTCGCGGCTGTAGGAAGACGATGGCGGCGCGGAATCGCCGCGGTCCATGCCCGCGTGCGCGATGGTGATTGTTGTGGCCGTGATTGTCGTGAAATGTCCAGCAGCGAACGCATTGGCGATGGATACCCCTCGCGAAGAAGGAGGGCGCATTAATGCGCACTCCTTGTAGTGGCGCCCGCGCCAGGCGCCGCCTGAGCCGCACCTACGGCCGCAAGCCCTCGCCGTTTCCGGCGCCGGCCATCGAGAGTTCGGCGGTGCGGCGCCAGCCGGCCTGAAACAACGCCTCTTTCCTTTCCGGAGTCGCCCTCCCATGACCGCTTGCTCGCGACATCGATCAACGTTTCTCGTGATTGCCGCTGCGCTGGTCATCGCCCTCTTCGCGGAGGCGACCCGAGCCGCGCCGAACATCGTGCTCATCATGGCGGACGACATGGGTTATGAGTGCGTCGGCGCGAACGGTGGAACGTCGTACAAGACGCCGCACTTGGACCGGCTGGCGAAGACCGGTCTGCGGTTCGAGCACTGCCACTCGCAGCCGCTGTGCACGCCGTCCCGCGTGCAGATCATGACCGGCCTCTATAACGATCGCAGCTACATCCGCTTCGGGCTGCTCGATCCCAAGGCGACCACGTTCGCGCACATGCTGAAGAAGGCGGGCTACGCCACCTGCGTCGCGGGAAAGTGGCAGTTGGAAGGAGGACTCGACGCGCCGAGCCACTTCGGCTTTGATGAATACTGCCTCTGGCAGCTCACGCGCCGGCCAAGCCGCTATCCCAACCCCGGTCTTGAGATCAACGGGGAGCTGGTCGATTACACCAGCGGCGAGTACGGCCCGGACGTGGTCTGCGACTACCTGTGCGACTTCATCACGCGGCACAAAGATGGCCCCTTCTTCGCGTACTACCCGATGATCCTCCCGCACTGGCCGTTCGAGCCGACGCCCGACAGTGCCGATTGGGACCCGCAGGCAAAAGGCGCCACCAAGGGGCAAGGAAAGAATCGGTACTTTGCCGACATGGTCGCGTACACCGACAAGATGGTCGGCAAGATCGTCGCTAGGTTGGAGGAGCTGGACCTGCGAGATGACACGCTCGTCCTCTTCACGTGCGACAACGGTACGGCGGTGGGCATAGAGTCGCGCATGGGAGAGAAAGTCGTCCCTGGCGGAAAGGGAAAGACGACGGACAACGGAACCCACGTGCCGCTGATCGCCAACTGGCCCGGCGTGGTTCCCGCGGGCGTGTCTCATGACCTGGTGGACTTCACCGACGTGCTGCCGACGCTGGCCGAGATCAGCGGGGCGCCGCTTCCGGCGGGCGTCGAGTTGGACGGACGCAGCTTCGCTCCCCAGCTTCGCGGCGAGCCGGGCCGGCCGCGAACGTGGATCTTCTCCTGGTACGAGCGGAACGGTCGCCGCAACCAGGCCTCGCGGTGGGCCCGCGATCAGCACTTCAAGCTCTACGACAACGGACGGTTCTTCGACGTGGTCGCCGACCCGAAGGAAGAGACGCCTCTCGATCCGGCATCACTCTCCGACGCGCAGCGCAAAGTGCGCGAGGAGTTTCAGGCGGTCCTCGACGCTCGGGAGAAATACAAGTGAGCGGCCGCTAATGGCCGTGCGTCACCTTGAGGAAGTGGAGCAAGATTTGCTCGTCGCGGGGGCGCCAGCGGTCGCGGCGAATGCGAAGGTCGCGGAACTCCGCAGGAAAATCGCCTTCCAGGAAGGCGTCCAGCAGCAGCGGGTGAATGTAAGCGCTGCGGCAGACGCTGGGCGTGTTCCCCAGCAGCGCCGCGGTTTCCTTCACCACGCGGGAGATCGCCGACCGGCGGCGCCGCTTGCTGGCCGCCTCTTCCTCGAACAGCCTCCCTGCGGCAAAGGCCGAGGCTTTCCACGTACGGAAATCCTTGGTGGTGAATGAATCGCCGGCCAGCGACTGCAGGTGCTCGTTCACGTCATCGGAGGTGACGGCCTCGTATCGGCCTTCGTCGGCTTCGTACACGAACAGGCGCCGGCCGGACAGCTCGCGACATCGCTCGACCAGCTTCGCCACCCGCTTGTCCCGCAGCTCCACGGTGCGGGTCACGCCCGACTTCCCGCGGAAGCGAAAGCTCACCCCGGCGCCGTTCACGTGCACGTGACGCCGGCGGAATGTAGTCAGCCCGTAAGAGCCGTTCTCCCGCACGTACTCTTCATTGCCCACGCGGAGGGACGTCTCATCCAAAAGCGCCAACACCAGGCTGCACACTTTCTCTCGCGAGTGCTTGCGGCGCGAAAGCCGGCGGTGCACCTCCCGGCGAACCTTGGGGAGGGCCCGGCCGAAGTCGAGCATCCGGCGGAATTTCGCCAGGTTGCTCACGTGCCGCCAGCGCTCGTGATAGAGGTACTGCTTCCGCCCCTGATCATCCCGGCCGGTGACCTGCAGGTGCGCCTCTTCATCTGCGGCGATCCAGACGTCGGTCCAGGCGGGCGGGATCACCAGCGATTCGATCCGCTGCCGCGTGCGGCGGGAACGAACTCGGTTGCCGTCGGCGTCGATGTACGAGAAGCCGCCGCCCGCTTTGCGGCGCTCGATGCCCGGCTCATCATCGGTGACGTAGCGCAATTGAGCGAGCTTCGCCAGCGCCTCCGGCTCGGTCGCGTCGGCCAGTTTGTTCCAGGAGATCAACATACCGCGATCGGGAAACTCCCCTTGAATAGGCGCCCAGTTAAATCGTCGCCCGAGACGTTGCCCGCCCGCATCGGCGAAGCAGGGAGCAAAGGTTGTGCCGTCGCTCAAAGGATGGTCGCCTGCGCGGCCGGAATGGGCACGGTGTTTGCACCAGTCCTGCGATGTCGAGCAAAAAACGAGACGACCATCCCTTGGCATAAGGAGCGACTTATGGACCTGTTGTTAGCGATTCTCGGTTGGTGCCTCTTCGGCTTGATTGCGGGCGCCATTGCCCGGCTGCTGATCCCCGGCCGACAGCCGATCGGGATCATGATGACGATCGTGCTGGGGATTGTGGGCTCTCTGACGGGCGGATTCGTCGGCTACCTGCTCGTTGGCGGAGAGCCGCTTCAGGCGTCGGGCTGGATTCTCTCGATCCTCGGCGCCGTGATCGTGCTGGGGCTTTACGTAGCCTTCAGCCGGCCGCGCCGCGAAGTGAAGCACATGCGGTAGCGCCGCGCGAACCCAATTGTTAGGCAGCCGCGGACGCGCCTCGAGCGCGGACGCGGCTGTCGTTTTTGCGCAAGGGAGAAAAGCATACGATGGAGTTATGCTTCCTCGCTCGCTGGTCGCCGGCAAGATTCACTCCGGCACGCTGGTCATTTTGGTCATTGTCTTCGCGGCGTTGGCGGCGTCCGGGTTCGCGTGGTGGCATCAGTACCAGCAGAGTCGCCGTGCCTTGGCGTATTGGGGCGCCGGTGGGGCGACGCTCATTCGGCGCGGGGAAATTGTCGAGTTGATCGAACTGGGGCCGCGCAGTCCGGATGACGGCGCGGCGACGGAGACGCTCTTCGAGCGAACGATTCAAGGCCGGTTCGACATCTCTGCGGCGCCCGGCCTGGTCCATTCCCGGCAGTCGCTCATCTCCGACGCCAGTTTTCAATGGGACGCCGAAACGGACGCGGCGCCGGCGTGGGAGTACGTATTGCGATTCCGGGACGAGCACGAGGAGTTTCTCGTCGCCCTCGACCTCACCGCCGGCTACGCCTGGTCCCCCGGCGACCGCCCGCCGCTCCGCCTCGGCCCAACGCTCCAGAAGGGACTGCAAAGATTCTTCGCCGAGCAATCGCAGCGTCGCACCCAATGACTGCGGCGCCAGGGCGGCTAGCTCCAGCTTCCCCTCTCCGCCGCTGTTGGGATCACGTTAAGCACTCGTCATCGTCGCCGTAGCAGACGTCGCTCAAGAGACGGATTGAATCGACGCTGCATGCTGCACCGGTCGATTAATCATCTGGCTCGCCTCGAAAATCACGAGCGGCACGAGCCAACTTGCCCAGGTCGAAAACGGGTAGAGCCAGAGGACGTCGAACTCCGTGACTGTCGCCAAGCCTCCGATCAGCCGGATCACGATTGCCGAGCACAAGAGAATGAAGGTGCGCTGCATCCAGCGCCGGTGATCGGCGAACCGTCGCCTGACCGCGGCTCTCCAGCCGAGCGCGACGCAGGCCGCGGTGGCGATCGCCAGCGACCCGAGCCCCGCGGCGGCGACGGCGCCGGTGGCCGCATAGCGGGCCATCCAAAGACCGCTGGGCGCCACGAGCAGCAGGACGCAGACGCCCTGCACGCGTCCGAGGCGCCGATGCCACCGCGGAGCAGCCTTTCGGAAGCGATCGCTGATCAGAATCGTGCCGAGAATGAGCGACGCGGGG
>JAHWKS010000861.1 GCA_019347795.1 Planctomycetota bacterium
CAGCGCATCGGCGATTCGGATGCCCCAGCGACCGGCACTCCTCGCCTGGACCGATTGGCCAAACTCGTGGCCATCGGACAGGCTTCGCTCCCGGCGGACTTGGCGCCGCACGAGCTGGAAATCCTCGCTGACGAAATCTCTCGCCTGCGTCGACAGCGCCTTCTGCAACACATCGCCCGCGTTATCGCCCTGGATATCCACCGCGAGAGCGGGCACTAAACCTGGGAGAATGTCATGTTGAAACGCACATTCGACCTGCGGAAGGTATTCCGCGGGGTCATCTATGTGAGGATGAGTTCCAGTCGGCAGAATCCCCGGAGTCCGGACCAGCAGGAAGCGGAAATCCGCCAGCGACTCAAGACGCTTGGCTACCGATGGGTCGTCGTGAAAGTGTATCGCGACGACGCCAAGAGCGGTCGCTACGTCCGAAGGCGCCCCGGCTACCAGAAGATGATCCAGGACATCCAATCGGGGGTTATGCAGGTGGACCTGATCCTCGTAGATACCCTGGAGCGCTTCGCGCGGGTCGACGAATTGCCGGTGATCCGGAAGGACCTGTTGGAGCGGCACGGCGTCCTGATCCTGACCGCCGATACCAATTTCGCCGACCCGACGACGCCCCAGGGGAAGGCCTTTGGAGCCTTCGAAGCGATGCGCGCAACTGAAGAAGGACGGATCAAGGCCCACCAAGTCCGACGCGGCAAGCGCGACCTGGCGCAACGCGGCTATTGGCCCGGCGGCCCGCGCCCCTTCGGCTATAAGCTGGTCGGCCGGACGACCGAGTGCAACGGGCGCGAAGTCCGCGAGGGCTCCGTCCTGGAGTCGTTCCCGGAGGAAGACTGGATCATTCGGATGCTGTTCGAGCGTGCCCATTCGACCGAGGAGGGGCAGACGCGCTTGACACGGTTTCTCAACGCCCATCCCGATATCCCCGACAAGTTCAGGCCGTTCAGCGGCGCCACCGTGGGGTACTGGCTCGACCAGGAAATCTACTACGGAGAGCTGGTCTGGGACGAGCACTCGACCGGAATCGTCAATGACGTCCGGCGCGTCGAGCGCAACGCGGAGGATGAGATGCTCCGGGTGCCGGACTTCTGCCCGCCGCTGGTTCCCCGAGAAGTGTGGGAGGCCGTCCAGGCGGTCCGCGAGGTACGTCGCAACTCGTTAGAGCAAGCCGACGCCAACGGCAAGCAGATCATGCCGCTGGCGCCGGGAATGAGCCTGTCGCACCTCCTTTCTGGCCTCGTCCGCTGTGGCGAATGCCGTTCGTCGATGCGCCCGGTGACCTCCGGGCGCAAGAGCAAGGCGGGTAAGTCGTACGCCTACTACGCCTGCCCGCGGGCCATCGAGGGCCATTGCAGGAACAAGAAGTACGTTTCGGAGGCGTGGCTGCGCGGGGTCGTCATCGACCACATCAAGCAACGGCTGTTTCCGCAGTCGTAGGCATCGCTTTCAGGGGCGGCTCCGCACGCCGGCGCCGCCCCGTTTCCTTTCCCAACAATGGAGTGGAGGTGTTTACATGGACATCACCGAACTGGAATCGACGGAATGGTTTCAGACGCTGCGGGCCGAAGTCGAGCGGGAACTGCTACGGCTCCGTCATGAACAGCATGATCGGCGCCCGGCCTTCGACGCTGAGATGAAACAATTGGAGTCGCAGATTCGCGGCTGGACACAGTCCTTGGGCAACCCGGGGTTGGATTCCTCGGTGCGCTCGACGATCGAAGCCAGTCTGCAGCAGGCCCTGGAGCGGAAGCGCGAAATCGAAGTTGCACTTTCCGAGCAGCAGGCCGCGGACGCTGTGGCGACGGCCATCCTCGATCCGCAGCAGATCCTCGATCGGCTTGACCGGCTCTCCGAGGTCCTCGCAAAGAACAACCCTACACGGGGCAATTTGGAGCTGTCGCTTCACATCGACAAAATCGTTTGCAGCGCCGACGGACGGGTCGTGCTGCGGACCTGCCGTCTGGGCGCCATTGCGGACGCAGTGGAATTGTTCCGCACCGACGACCAGTCGGTCGGGAGCGAATCGAGCATTGCGCCCGCAGCCGAAGATCGTCGCGTTCAACCGCGCCGCCGAACACGCCTGCGGGTAGAGGACGGCGATGGCAAAGGAGATGACCTGCACGCTCTGGCGCACTGGGCCACCGACCCCGACCGTTTTGCAGGTCTGCCCGAGTGCTGGTTCGAGGAGCACACCTTCGAGGCGTCTGCGAACGTCGGCTGGGCAGAGGAGCACGCCGCGGATGTCGCTCGATTGCGGATCGCCGGTATGACCCAAGAGCAGCTCGCGGAGCACTATCACAGGTCAATTCCAACGATCCGCGAAGCTCTCCGGCATGCCGCCGAACTCCCGGAGTTTGCAGGTCGTCTCCCCAAAAAACTCCCGCGGCGCCGCTGGCATAAGGACCACGCCAAGGAAGTCCTCGAAGCAGCGGCAGAAATGAGCGTGCCTCAGCTCGCCGAGCACTTCGACAAGAGTGAGCCCACGATCCGCAAGGCGCTCGCGTTCACACAGCAAGACCCGCAGCGCGAGTGCATGCGCTCGGAGCCAGCTGGCGCCGAAAATAGCCAGGAGGATGGCGTCGGCGCCTTGCCGGAGCATACCGATTAGCGGACGGCCTCGCAGAATTGTGGCGTCGGATTCTTGGATGTCAAAGGCGCCAATGAACTGAACGAAAGGGCCCACGTGCGTGGGCGGCTGTCCCTTCGGACGCCTCGCAATGCGGGGCGGTCCTGTCCTTCACCGGCAGGACCGTCCTCAATTTGAGGAGATCGTCCCATGTCCGACCGTCTTAGCCAATCACTTCCCGGCGAGTGGCAAAAAGCCTTCGTGGCGATGCTTCCAAAGATCACTTCCTACCTTAAAGGCGCCTTCGGTGGTCTGAACCGCGACGCGCGGGAAGAGGCAGTTCAGGAAGGGCTCGTCAACGCCCTGGTCGCCTACCGCAGGCTGTGCCTGCGGGGCAAGCAGGATCTCGCGTATCCGACCGTGCTGGCCAGATTCGCGGCCGCCCAGGTCCGCGCAGGGC
>JAHWKS010000862.1 GCA_019347795.1 Planctomycetota bacterium
AGCGTGATGCCGCCCGGTTTGAACCGCACGTCCGCGTCGCGCAGCAGCGAACGTCCGCCGGCCGTGATCGAAAGCCCGCGCAGCTCAACGACGGCGCCCGCGGCGGTAGAAACCGAATCATTCATCACCGGCTATTATCACCGCGCGAAAGCGTCTCGTCAGCACCAGGCTGTCTCAATTGATGAGACGCCGTCGTTGTGACTTGCCTTACCGGATATGATGTCTGCGCGGCGACTGGGTCAACCAGATACAAGCGAGGAACATGCCGAAGCAGTCCCACTCCAACGAAGCGTTGCATCGCGTTGTCGTCATCGGCGGCGGGTTCGGCGGGCTGCGCGCGGCGCGGGCGCTGCGACGGGCGCCGGTGGAGGTGACGCTTGTGGACCGCCGCAACTTCCACCTCTTTCAGCCGCTCTTGTATCAAGTGGCCACCGGCGGATTGTCCCCCGCCAACATTGCGGCGCCGCTGCGGTCGGTGCTCAAGCGGCAAAAGAACGTGCACGTCATCTTGGGCGAGGCGACGGGCTTCGACGTCGATGGGCGGCGCGTCCTGCTGGCCGACGACGAACTGCGATATGACTCTCTCATAGTCGCTACCGGCGTGCGGCATCATTATTTCGGCCGCGATGATTGGGAGGCGGCGGCGCCGGGACTGAAATCGGTGGAAGAGGCGACGGAAATCCGCCGCCGCATCCTGCTGGCGTTCGAGGCCGCCGAGCGGGCGACTGACGACGACGAGCTTCGCCGGCTGCTGACGTTTGTCGTCGTCGGCGCCGGACCTACCGGGGTCGAGTTGGCGGGGACGTTGGGCGAGCTCGCCCATCACACATTGCGGCGCGACTTTCGCCGCATCGACACCCGGCAAGCGCGGGTCCTGCTGGTGGAAGGCGTGGATCGCGTGCTGCCGCCGTATCCGCCGGATCTCTCGGCGAAGGCCCTGAAGCATCTGGAAAGGCTGGGCGTGACGGTGCGTACCGGCGCTCGGGTGGTCGATATTCGTCCCGACGCCGTGGAGATCGCCGTCGGCGAGACGACCGAGATGATTCCCACCCGGACTGTCTTCTGGGCGGCGGGCGTGAAGGCGTCGCCGCTGGGACGCTTGTTGGCGGAAGCCGCCGGCGCCTCGCTCGACCGGGCCGGCCGGGTGATCGTCGAGCCGGACTGCAGCCTTCCCGGCCATCCTGCGATTTACGTCGTCGGCGATCTCGCGCACTTCGCCCACGACGGCGGCGAACCGCTGCCGGGCGTGGCGCCGGTGGCGATCCAGCAAGGCGACTATGTCGCCCGCCGCATCGGCGATCGGCTCCACGGCGCCGAAACGCCTCCCTTTCGCTACCGCGATTACGGACGCATGGCCACCATCGGCCGCACCGCCGCGGTCGCCGAGATCGGCCGGTGGAAGATGAGCGGCCGGCTTGCCTGGATCGCCTGGCTGTTCGTGCACCTGATGTACATCGTCGGTTTTCAGAACCGCGTGCTCGTGCTGCTGCAATGGGCGGGCAACTACCTCACGCGGAACCGCTCGGCGCGTTTGATAACCGCCGAGCACGCGCTCTCGCCCGATGCGCCCCCGCAGGTTCGCCGCGACGTTAGCGCCGCGGCCCGCGACTCTGTTTAGGCATTGCGGCGATTTTGGACTTCGTCAAGTCATCCGCGTTTTCCGACTCGGGCCCGGCCCGCATCGCGTGGCCGTATTTGATGACGGCGACGAAGACCACGCCCCCGAGGGCGTTCCCCAGCGTCGCAAAGATGAGAAAACGGGCGAAATCGGATCCGCTCACCGCATCGCCCGACCACATCCCGGCCAGGACCTCGGCGGTCCCCACGACCACGTGGTGCAGCCGCGCCAGTCCGATGGCCGTGGTCACAATGAAGACGAACGCCACCTGGCTGATCGTGTCGCGGGCGGCGGCGATGATCCACGCCAGTTCCCCCATCAGCCAGCCCGCCAGCATTGCGCTAAGCAGGATCACCCACCAGGCGTGATCGGTCATCTCGAGGGCCAGCCGCTCGAAGGCGGTCAGCTCCGCGACGCGCAGCGACGGAGCAATCGCCACCACCAAACCTGCGAAGATCGCCGCTCCCGCGAGGTTGCCCGCGTAAACGATGCCCCACACGCGGGCCAGCTCCCGCAGGTTCGAGCGCCCGTCGAGCACCGGCAACACCGCCAGGGCCGTATGCTCGGTGAATAGCTCCGAACGGCCGAGAATCACGAGAATGAATCCCACCGAATACATGCTCGCCACCAGCAGCCTCGCCGCGGGGGCCTCAGGCTGGGAGACGAACAACGTCGTGGCGACCCCCATCAGCAGCACGCTGAAGCCCACGTCCAGGCCGGCCGACAGGCTGGAGAGCAACAGTCCGCCGCTGGGCCGGCGGACCTCGATCAAGCCTGTGATAATCTGCTGTTGCAGAATGGCCCGATACGACTTGAGCGGCGGCTGTTCCTGGGCGCTTGCGTCTTTCGCCATGCACGTGGTCCTGGAGGAGCGATCAGAGCATGGCTAATCTTTCGTGCATTCGACCGCGCCTCATAAGCCGAACTCTCGGCGCCATTCCGCCTCGTACTCCCGAGAGAAGATCAACTGAACCTGCTCGGCGCGGCCGGCGCCGCCGGTGAGGAGCGTTTGGAGTCCCTTCGCGATGAGAGCCATCCGCGCGTCATCCTTCACCGAGCCGGAGGCCCGGTCGAGGCGGTCCAGCGCCGCCGCCAGCTCAAGAATCTTCGCCCGCACGTCGAGATATTCGCGGTTAAGAATCTCCGGCGCCGTCATCGGAGAGGCCATCGTTGAAACTCCCACAAAATCCCAGGCAGCGAACCCGTGGGACAGTCTCGCCGCGCGCTTAACGAAAAGCAAGCCGCGGCGGCCGCGGCCGGCTCGAGTCCGTCGTCTGTAATGCGATTCACGGATTCTCCGACTGGTCCGACCGATAATGTCAATGTCCGAGGCGGCGCATGGCCGGCGTGCGACTTGACCCGGGGCGATTGCCGGCCTTACAATGCAACATCTTGCGAGGAAACAAGTTAC
>JAHWKS010000863.1 GCA_019347795.1 Planctomycetota bacterium
GCCGGCTGGCGTTTCCCAGCGATCACCCGCTCAACGGGCAGGGCCTGCCGCTCTGGTCGCCGGAGGTTCGTCAGCGATTAGAGGAGTACGACGTGCTGCTGGTGGCCGGCATGGACCTGCTGCGGCAGTACGTCTACCACGAGCCGGCCCGGGCGATCCCCGAGCACATCCGCCTCGTGCATCTGGATGAGGATTCGTGGCAACTCGGCAAAAACTATCCCGTGGAAATGGGCGTATTGGGCCACGTCAAGATGTCGCTGGCCGAGCTGGATGCGGCATTGGCGCGGCGGATGGATGATTCGCAGGTCGCCGCGGCGAAGGCAAGATTCGCGATGCACTCCCAAAACCATCGGCAGGCGCGGACGGCGCTGGAGCAGGCGATCGCCGTCGAACGCGACTTCCGCCCGCTCACGCCGCTGGGGCTGATGGGGGCCCTGGCCCGCGTGCTGCCGGACGACGTGGCGGTGATCGAAGAGGCGGTCACCACCACCAACACCACGTTCGAACGGCTCGGCGCGCTCAAGAACACAACCGGCTACTTCGGGCATCGCGGCTGGGCGCTCGGCTGGGGATTGGGATGCGCGATCGGCGCCAAGCTCGCCTGGCCCGAGCGGCCCGTGCTGGCGATGTTGGGGGAAGGCGCCGCGATGTACGGCATTCAGGGACTGTGGTCGGCGGCGCGATACAACATTCCCGTGACGTTCGTGATCTGCAACAACGCCCAGTACCAGATCCTCAAGATCGGCGCCCGCGGATTGAACCTGCCGCGGGCGAAGCAGGACGAGTACGAGGGGCTGGACATCATCGAGCCGGAGATCGACTTCGTCTCCCTGGCCCGCTCGCTCGGCGTGGAGGCCCATCGCGTGACCGAGCCCGATGAACTGGCCCATCGCGTGCAGAACTCGCTCCGCGGCGATCGCCCGCAGCTTTTCGACGTCCCCATCGTCCGCAGCACGCCGGAGCGGCTGAACTATGGGTGAGGCCGAGATCAGTACTTCGCCAGCACCGGCGGCACTTGCGTCTGCGGATCGCCGGTGACGATCACTTGGCGATTGGCATTGATAAATACATCGACCTCGCTGCGGACGCCGAACTCGGGGAGGTAGATGCCTGGTTCGATAGAGAAGCAGGTCCGCGGGAGGATGCGGCGCGTCTCGTGGGTTTCGAGGTTGTCGATGTTGGCGCCGTTGCCGTGCGTCTCCTGCCCGATACTGTGGCCGGTGCGATGCACGAAGTAATCCCCGTAGCCCGCTTGCTCGATTACTTCGCGGGCGGCGTCGTCCACCTGAAATCCTTGGAGCGGCTCATCGGCGGCCATTGCTTTTCGCACACGGTCGATGGCGGCGTCGCGGGCGGAGGCGACGATCTGGAAAATCCGCTCGTACTGGTCCGGGACGGATTCACCGAGGTAGCCGACCCGCGTCAAGTCGCTGTAAACGGCGTGAGGTGCGTCCCGCTTGGCCCACAGGTCGATCAGCACGTAATCGCCCTTGCGCAGCGGCGCGTCATCGGGACCAGGAGTCGGAGCGAAGTGGGGATTCCCGCTGTGCGGGCCGACGGCGACGATCGGCGGATGATCGGTCACGAGCCGGCCCTTGCCAAGTTGATCCATGATCAGTTGCTGAACAGTCGTCTCGCGGATGTCGCCGCCGCTGCGGACCTGCTCGGCGATGAAGCTCCAGGCTCGGTCGAACGTCGCGAGCGTAAGCCGGGACGCCTGTTGGTGCAGATTCCACTGCTCGTCGGTCCACGCCGCCTCGAAGACCTGGATCAGATCGCCGGACGATACGACCTCGGTCCCGGCGGATCGCACCAGCTCAATCGTTCCCGCATCGACGCGGCCGACGTAAGGAATGGCGTTTCGCGGCGAGTACTCCATCGCCACGCGCGCCTGCCCCGTCATGAGCCGCGCGACGCCCTCCTCCAGCTCTTGCCAGCGAAGATAGACCTCCTTCTCGCCCGGCAGATGATCGAGCACGCCCGCCTCAATCTGATGCACAAGCTTCTGCGGCGTCCCCGAGGCGGGAATGAAATAGCAGAACCGCCGCGTCGCATGGGCCGCTTCGTCGATCTTCAAAATGCGGCGGGCGAGCGGGTTCGATCCGCGAAAGTCGCACATCAGCCAGCCATCGAAGCCGAACTCGCGGATCGCGGCTTGAACGGCGGAGAGGTCGAAGTCAGCCATGAGCAATCGGCTCCAAGTCTTGCAGCGCTGCGTAGAGCGTAAGAGAATTGACCCCGGCTCGCCATCCCCGGATGCGGATCGGCGGGCGTCGCTTCCCGCCAACGCCAACTCGCCTCTTTCCTCAGGAGTTTTCGTCGTGCTTCCACGCTCCCTTTGTTTCTCCGCCGTCATCTTCTCCTTCGCGTGCCCGATCGCCTTGGCCGACGACTGGCCGCAGTGGCGCGGACCGCAGCGCGACGGCGTGTGGCGGGAAGACGGCATTGTCGAGCACTTCGAGTCGGAGCAGCTTCCCCACGTCTGGCGAGTTCCCATCGGCCCCGGCTACAGCGGCCCCACCGTCGCCGACGGCCGCGTGTTCGTCACCGATCGCCTGATCGAGCCGCGGCAGATGGAGCGGGTCCATTGCTTCGACTGGAAGACCGGCCGCAAGATTTGGAGTCACGAATATGAAGCGCCGTATGACGGCATCAGCTACACCGCGGGGCCGCGGGCGTCGGTGACGATCGACGATGACAACCGCGCCTACGCCCTCGGCGCCACGGGCCGGCTGCACTGCTTCGATGCCGGCGCGGGAGCGGTGCTCTGGAAGCGGGACCTCCGGCAAGACTACGACATCGACATGCCGATCTGGGGCATCGCCGGGGCGCCGCTGGCGTACGACGAATTGCTGATCCTGCACATCGGCGGCCGCAACGGAGCGTGCGTCGTGGCGCTGGACCGAAAAAGCGGCGAGGAGGTCTGGCGGGCGCTCAATGATCGGGCGCAGTACACGGCGCCGGTTATTGTCGAGCAGGCGGGGCAGAACGTCTGCGTCGTGTGGACCGGCGACAGCGTC
>JAHWKS010000864.1 GCA_019347795.1 Planctomycetota bacterium
TCTCCAACCGTGAGATGGACGAGCGCCGCTGGGATTTCGCATTGGAGCCGCCGATGTACGCAGCGACAAAGCGACTGGTACTTGCCTTCAGTTCCGTCTTGCTTGCCGACGTGGCATCGGCGCAATCGCCGGCGGATGTCGCGCCGCCTTTGTCCGCGGCGGAAACCGACCAAGACGCCGCGGCTCGCTTCGTCACGTCGCTCTTGCGCGAGCATCTTCCGCGCGACTATGAAGATACACGCAAGTGGGGCGCTACGAAGCGAATGTGGGACGGGCTGCACATCCAGCTTGACGGGCTGCGGCTTAAGACGAAGCGACGCTGGAAACAGGCCAACCACGGCACGTGGAAGATGTACCGCGTGTGGCTGCTTGATCCGAATGAGCAACTGGACCTGTCGGTCATGAACGTGCGGCGTCAGGAGGATGGGAGCGTCGCCTTCGACCTGCACGCTGGCGCCCGGCTGGGGTTGATGGGGCGCGTCTCCGAGTGGCGCCACGACGTGCAGCTCTTCAGCTTCAGCGCCGAGGGCGCCGCCCGCGTGCGGGTGGCCCTTCAGTGCCAGGCGGCGATGCGGCTGGATCCCCGCAAGCTGCCGCCCGACCTGGTGCTGGCGCCGAAGGTGAACGCCGCGGACCTGGTGATCGAGGAGTTCCACATCGATCGCGTGAGCAAGGTCGGCGGCGACGTCGCCGAGGAGATCGGCCGCGAGATCCGCCGGTCGCTGGAGGAGAAGCTCGCCGAGGATCGCACGGACTTGGCCGACAAGCTCAACCGGCAGATCGCCAAGAACGAGGACAAACTGCGTCTCTCGCTGCACGACGCGCTGGCGTCGAAATGGGGAAGTTGGATCGAGACGGACTCATTGGAAGAGTCGCTTGAGGACGCGCCCCCTTGATTCGCCGCGCTCTGGCGGCGCAACAAAAAAGGGCGGGACCGGGCGAACCGAATCCCGCCCCACGCGGGGGTGAGAAAGCCTGGAGTAAAAATGCCGCCGGCGAAGCAACTCGCGGCGGCAACTGAACCCTACCTCGCTTCCGCCCCGGGTCAACTCACCCCTTGAGAAAAATTCGCCGCCGGGACGCCGTTCCGGGCGTTTCGCGGCCGGTTACGCCTGTCGTGACGGAGGCGCCGGCGCCGCAAGGACGCCTTCCGTGGATCGCAGCGAATATCCCCATCCGCGCAGGAGCAGGCACCCGATGAGGATCACCGAAAACGCCCCGCCGTGAAACGTGAGTACGGCCCAAAGCAACTCCCGGCCTATTCCCGCGATGGGACCGAGCAAGAGGCCCAGCCCCATCGCCGCGAGCACGTAGGCCGCGACGGCGGCCCATCCGCGATTGCCGGCCAGGAACGCCGCCCATACGCACGGCAACACCAAGAGGGCGCTCCACACGCCGAATAACGTCGTCGCCAGACCGGCGTAAAGCCACGGGGCCAGGTCTGGATCATCGCCTTCGCTCATCGCGTGCAGCAGCACCGCCAGCCGCGCGAGCCCGAGCGCGGCGCCCACCAGGCCAAAGGCAGTCAGCAAGTCGCGCATGCGAAACTGCATTCCGCCGTCCTGGCCGCCGCCGTCGGCGTCCTCGTGAACCAGGCCCCGCCCCAATCCCAGCCGGAGCAGCCACAGCGGGAGTTGCGCCGATAAAAACACGAGCGGCAGCATCAGCAGATTGATCGAGAACATCTGCAGCTCATCATGATCGGCCCCGGCGACGACCATTCCCGCCAACAGCGCGACGTACAGCAGGCAAATGGCCGCAAGCGACGTCAGCCAACGCCGCCAGAACGGCTGGGCCCCAAACACCGCCCAAACCGCCAACAGCGGCGGCTGCCCGATGCCCAGCCCCAGGACCGCCGTCATCACCGAGGTCGAGGTGATTTCATAAAGCATGCCCGGGGCCAGAAAGTCCAACGCCGCGAGCGCCCCCAGCGCCATCGCCATCCGCCGTCGCACGTCGGGAGGCGGATGCGCATCGGCGAAAGAGCGGCGGAGATCGTCCACTTATTTGATGAAGATGGCGAGCGTTATCGGCTCTTTGCCGCGCCGAAGTCCTCGCGCAGCTTGGACAACAACCGGCTCACGTACCCTTCCGCACGCGGCGGCATGTCGCGGACTTTATCCGGGAGCGATGCGATCTGCTCCTTGGCCGGGGCCGCGTCATCCCCCATTGCCTGCACGGCGTTGAGGGCCAGCATGACGGTGAACGTGTCGTGCTTCCGCAGATCGCTATGCTTGATCAGCAGCTCTAATGCCTCCCGCTCGTCGCTTTCTGTTCCGAAGCGGGCCAGCGCTTCCGCGGCGACGACGCGCACCGCCGGCGCTTCGTCCTCGAGGGCGTTTTGCAGCGCTTCGCGAGTTTGCGCGACGGCCGGATCGCCCCGCATCAGCAGCCCCATCGCCGCCCAGTAGCGGACGGCGCTGTCGGACGCATCGAGCCCTTCGACAAGCGACGGAATCGCCTTCTCCTCCAACGACGAAGCCGCCTCCGCCATCGCCAGGATCTTCTCCATCGGGTAGCGCGATTCATCCTGCCCCATCGTCCAAGGGGCGTCGTCGCCGGCGCGCGAGTGAATCTGGCCCTCCGGCAGGAAGCCCAAGTCGCGCCACGCGAGCAGTTGCGACCGCAGGGCGCCGCGCATCCGCTTGAGCGCGTCCTGGTGCTCGGGCGACTCGGTAAGATTGTTGACTTCGTCAGGGTCATTCGCCAAATCGTAAAGCTCTTCCGGCGGCTTCTTTTGCCAGAACCGCGACTGCGCCTCGTTCAGCTTCCCTTCGTCGAACAGCTTCTTCCAGACCCGCGTAGTCGGCGTCTGGAACATGTAGTCGATGTATTGCCCGTAGACCTCGTGCGGCATGTAGTTGCGGATGTACTGATACTGCTGGTCCCGGCAGGTGCGCACGAGGTCGTAGCGTTCATCCATCCGCCCGCGAAAGCCGAACTGATACTCCGGCGCCTCCGCACGATTCTTGCCCATGAAAGTCCGGCCGTGCATGTGCGAGGGGGGCTCGACGCCGCAC
>JAHWKS010000865.1 GCA_019347795.1 Planctomycetota bacterium
GCCGCGGCGGCGCCCGGCGCGGCGCGTCGCACGCATCATGAGACGCGGCGGCGGATTCTCGCCTCGCTCTTCCCCGCCGACGCCTGGGAGTTGACCGATCCCCGCGTCAAAGTGCTGGAGACCGATTACGGGATGCTGCTGCTGGCGGACTATCACACCCGCGAGGACGTTCAACTCGGAATACGCCCCT
This sequence comes from Planctomycetota bacterium, assembly GCA_019347795.1. Lineage (GTDB taxonomy): Bacteria > Planctomycetota > Planctomycetia > Pirellulales > Pirellulaceae > JAHWKS01. Next base: position 191 of record JAHWKS010000865.1, read on the forward strand.
GCACCATGGTGTTGGAGATCCCCCGCGAAGACGCCGCCCGGCCGCCGCGATACGTCGCGATGCAGGCGCCGGACGGGGCCGTGCTGCAGTTTGAGGAATCGATCGACTTGCGGCGAGCGGAGTTCAGCAAGCCGATCGGCGGACGGCTCCTGGGCGAAGTGCGGATCTTCAGTCCTCCCACGCAGGCCGACGGCGGCGATGCGCTGGATGTGGCGACGCAGAACGTGCAGATGAACGCCCGCCGCGTGTGGACGCCGCACGAGGTGAAGTTCCGCTTCGGCCGCAGCTACGGCGCCGGTCGCGGACTGACGATCGACCTGTTGCCGATCCGCTCGCCGGCGGCCCGCTCGACCGCGACGTTCGCCGTCGCCGGCTTGCGGTCGCTGGAGCTGTCTCATCTGGAAGAGGCGCACCTGGAGGCGCCGCCGGAGGGACTATTTGCTGCCGCCGCGGAAAGCACATCGCAACCGCAGGCCGGCGGCGATCTCGGCCGCGAGGCGCTTGAGCGGCCGCTGGAGATCACGTGCGAAGGGCCGTTTCGCTTCGACTTTGAGGAGTTCGCCGCCTCGTTCGCCGACGACGTGGACGTGCGCCGCCTGCATCCCAACGGTCCCAGCGATCATCTCAGTTGCCGGCTTCTGGAGATCTTTTTCACGCCGCCGGATGCGGGCGGCGCCGAGCAGGACGACGTGGTGCGGCGGGTCATCGCCTGGGGCCGGCCGGTCATTGTGCGGGCGCCGTCGCTGGGGGCGTTCGTTGAAGGAGACCGCCTGGAATACGACGTCGTCCAACGCCGGCTGCGGCTCGAGAACCGCCGAGCGCTTTCTCCCGGCGACGCGGCCGAGAGCGGCAACGCCGTGATGGAGCATCAAGGCCGTTACTTCGCCGCGCCGCGGCTCCAGTACGACCTGGGCCCGCCCGGCCGGCTTGGCACGTTGTGGGCGACCGGCCCGGGCGTGCTGCGCGGCGTCGTGCCGAAAACGTCGAAGCATCTGCCGGAATTGCCGCAAGGGGCCGCATTTGAAGTCGCGTGGCAGGGCGACATTCACCTGCGCCCGCACGAAGGGATGCACGTGGCGTCGGTCACCGGCGGCGCCAGCGCCACGGCGGGAGAAGTCGGCGGCTTCAGCGCCGGGGAACTGCATGTCTGGCTCCGCGAAGTTCCTGAAGTCGCCGTCGATCCTCAGCAGCGAGAGCCGAAGTATCGCGTCATTCCCGATCGGCTCTTGGCGCAGCGCGGGGTGGAGCTGAAATCGCCGCGCTTCAGCGGCGGCGTCGGCAAGTTGGAGGTGTGGTTCGAAGATGCGCCGCCGCTTCCGCCGGAATCGCCGAACTCCCCCTTCGGCCCCCAGCAGGACGATCGATCGCAGCCGCGGCGCCAGGCCTTCGATCTGCGCAGCGACCTGGTGCAAGTGCGCCTCCTCCGCCGCGGTGACGAGACGACGCTCGAAGACGCCACGCTCCGCGGCAACGTCGTCTTGCGCGAGACGCAGACCGAGAAGCCGGATGAGACGCCGCTGGTCGTCACCGGCGACTTGGTCGAGCTGCGCGGCTTCGGCGGAGCGCAGACGCGGCTGGTCGTGCTGGGCGATCCGCAGCGCGGCATCCGGGCCGAGGCCGGCGCCCGCGGCATGGTCTTCTCCGGCTGGCAGTTGCACGTCGATCAAAGCATCGGCCGCGTCTGGAGCGACGGTCCCGGCCGGCTGACGCTCCCGCTGGAGCCGCGGTCGCTGGCGCAGGTTGCGTCCGTGCCGCAGCGGCCCCGCGGTGGTCCTTCAACGATTTCGGTTTATTGGCGGAAGGGGCTGAACTTCGACGGACATCGCCTGCTCATCGAGGAGAACGTCGAGACCCGCGGCGAGACGCAGGTGATCCGCTCCGACTCGTTGCAGGCATTCCTCGGCCGGCCGCTCGACTTCGCCGATCCCGAGCAGTTCCGCAACGCGGAGGTCGCGCGGCTGGTCTTCGGCGGCAGACCGGAAGACGTGCATGGCGTCTCGCTGGAGAATCAGTCGATCGAAGGGGGCGAGCTGACGTCGCTGGACCGCGGCGAAACGCGCGACCTGGAGATCGACCTCATCGCCGGACGCATGCACGCCGCGGGTCCTGGTTGGATCGAGAGCGTCCGCCGCGGCGGCTTCGACATGGTGGGACCATCGACGCTTCAGCCGGCGCCGGCCGGAGCTCCGGGCAAGGGCCGCGGCTTGACCTTTGTCCGGATTGATTTTCAACGGGCGATCACCGGACAGGCCTTCACTCGCGACCTGTCGCAATGGAAGATGACATTTCACGACAGCGTCGAGACGATCGTCGGACCCGTGGAGCGGTGGGAGCAGCGGCTCAGCGCCGACTCGCCGTCCAGCCTCGGGCCGCGGGGAATGTTGCTCACCAGCCAGGAGCTGAGCGTCACGCAGATGGGCGTCACGCCGCAGGGGGACCGGCAGATGGAATTGGCGGCGATCGGCCGGCCGCACATCGAGAGCATGAGCTTCACCGCCGACGGCGACCGCCTTTCCTACGACGGCGCCAAGGGGCTTCTGGTGCTGGAGGGAGGCCGCGAGGACGCCCGCTTCTGGCATCGCACGAACACCGGCTTCGAGACTGACGGCACGGCGCAGAGCATCAAGTACTGGCCGCACGAGAACCGCCTCGACGCCGACCTCCGCTACATCGACCTCACCACCGGCTTCCGCAGCGCCGCCCATAAGATGGGAAGAGCCGTAGGGTGGGACAAGCGGTAGCGCAGTCGCACGCCGGAACCTCGCCTGTGATTCCGGCGCTTGGCTCTTGTCTGCAGCGACTCTAGCCGAACAGGTCCAACACCGG
>JAHWKS010000866.1 GCA_019347795.1 Planctomycetota bacterium
GGGATGCGACGCGTTATCTGTTTACGGGACGGGAATTCGACTCGGAGCTCGAAATCCATTTCTTCCGAGCGAGGTACTATGTGGGCAGCATTGGCAGGTTCGGAAGCGAAGACCCCATCCGCTCGGTGGGCGAAGACACCAACTACTATCGATATGTGCTCAATCAACCGACGGCGTTGAACGACCCAAGCGGACTGCGCACCGGAGTTCGACCTCCAATTCGCCGACCGCCGCGTGGTCGCCCCCCCATTCGCGATCTTCCGCCTCCGCGGCAACAGTTTCCTGTACCGCCATTGCCGGTTCCGTCACCAATCAACAAGACACCTGCCGGACTGACCCTGGACGTATTTGGGGAACTTCTCCAAGGGTGTGAACAAATCCAACGAACTCGAACGCAACAGGAACGCACTCGCGGCCCGGGCAACGCTTTTGATGGACCTGTATTCGCACCTGCTGAAGGTCCGATTGGCCCGGCTATCAATCTAGGCCCCCACGTCGACGACCCCACCTTCAACCGCGTGCGGCTGCCTGGAGGTAAGATCATCTTTGTGCCCCGTTTCTAGCGATAATTTCGCTGAATGTAGAAGAATCAGGCCAGCGGCTGGCGCCATGTTTAGCCATGAACACTCGGATTCGCTAAACACTGCTCGCGCGGGGACAAGCGTCACTGTTTACTTCGACCTATCAAGCCGGCAAGCTTGTTGTGGTGCGAGAAAATGACGGCCGCGTCTCCACGCTGCTGCGCACATTCGAAAAAGCAATGGGCCTCGCCGTGAATCGCGAGCGGCTCGCGATTGGGACGCGGCGGGAGGTTTGGGTGTTCGGGAACTCGCCGGAGATCGGGGCGCAGCTTGAGCCGCGGGGGAAGCATGATGCGTGCTTTTCGCCGCGGTGGGCGCACGTCACGGGCGATATCTCTGTGCATGAGATCGCGTGGGGAGGCGACGAGCTGTGGGTTGTGAACACGCGGTTCTCGTGCCTCTGCACCCTCGACCCGCGATACAGCTTCGTCCCGCGATGGCGGCCGCCGTTTGTCTCGGAGCTTGCGGCGGAGGATCGTTGTCATCTGAACGGCGTGGCGATGGACGCGGGCCGGCCGCGGTTTGTGACCGCCCTCGGCGCCACCGATGCGCCCGAAGGATGCGCGAGAACAAGGCCGAGGGAGGCGTGGTGGTCGACGTCGAGAGCGGCGAGACGGTCGCGCACGGCTTATCGATGCCGCACTCCCCGCGGCTCCGCGACGGCCGGCTGTGGCTATGCGACTCGGGACGAGGCGAGGTGGCGGCGATCGACCTCGATACCGGCCGGCGCGACGTCGTCGCGGCGCTCCCCGGCTACACCCGCGGCCTGGCGTTGTGCGGGCCGTACGCCTTCGTCGGCCTTTCTAAGATTCGGGAATCGTCGCAGTTCGGCGGCCTTCCCATCGGCGCCCGGCCGGACCAGCTCAAGTGCGGCGTGTGGGTGCTGGACGCCGCGTCGGGGCAGGTTGCCGCGACGCTGGAGTTTCAAAGCGACATCGAAGAAATCTTCGACGTGCAACTGTTCCCCGGCATACGGTTCCCGGCCGTCCTGGGACTGCAAAAAGACACCATCGACGGCGTCTTCGTGCTGCCCCCCGGCGATCTGGATGCGTGACAACAGACCCTCCTTCTGCCAGAATGTGGAAGCCAGTTCTGCCGTTCGGAAACGATCTGATGCATCGCACATTGCTCGCCGTCGCTTGCCATGCGACGGTCTTGTTCGGCGGCCTCGTCGCCGCGGCCGACGAGCCTCCGGCGGCCGATGACGAAATGTCCGCGCTGGCGATCTTTGAGAAGCGGATCCTGCCGATCTTTCGTTCGCCCAAACCGTCGAGCTGTGCGGAGTGCCATCTCAGCGGCGTGGACCTCAAAAACTACATTGATCGCGATCCGCGGAAGACGTTCGCTGCGCTCGTGCAGTCGGGATTGGTCGATGTGCAGCGGCCGGACGACTCGAAGATTCTCGAGTTCATCGCCCGCAAGCCGGAGAAGCCGAACCTGCTCACCGACGAGGTTCGGCGCCAGGAGTATGAGGCGTTTCGGGCGTGGATTCTTGCGGCGGTGCGGGAGCCGGAGATGCTCGCGGCCAAGGCGGATGCGGCGCTCCTGACTTCGCAGCCGCCGGTGGAGGTCCTCCGTCATGGGCGGAAGGACCGGGTGCTGGCGTCGTTCGTCGAGAACGTCTGGAGCGAGGTTAATCGCTGCGTGCACTGTCACTCGCCGGAGTTTAACCGGCGGGCCATCCCCAAGTTCGGTCAGGAGTTTGTGGACAGCATCACGTGGATCAAGCCGGGCGATCCCGCCGGCACGATGGAGCGGATCGTGGAAGCGGGACTGATTGACCTCGACCACCCGGCCGAAAGCCTGTTGCTCACGAAGCCGACGGTGCAGGTGAAGCACCAGGGGGGCCAAAAGATGGTCGCCGGCGACCGCGGCTACCGGCAGTTTCTTCGCTTCGCGGAAGACTACGCAGCCATTGTCCGCGAGCGCTATCGAACTGCCGCCCAACTGCCGCGCGATAGCGAGGAAGTCGCCCTGTTGAGCGACACCTTCCTCAAGATCGAGGGCGTGCCGGAACGCTACGGCCGCCGCGTGCTGCACGTCGAGCTATTCCCCTGGGACGCCGCGCGGCAGGCGTGGTCGGAGCAGGCCCGGGCTTCCGCCGATTGGTTCATCAACGGAAAGGGGCGACTCTGGCAGTCGCCCCTACACCTGGTCGCCCGCAGAGACTCCGAATGGGCCGAGCAGCTCGAGTCAAAGCGATTGCCGGCCGGCAGGTACTTGGCGAAGCTCTTCATCGACCGCCGGGTGCGTCTGCAAGACGATCCCTCGGCGACCGTGGGCGATTATGAGCCTCTGAGCGAGGTGGAGTTTGAAAGCGACTGGCCCGGGGGCTTCGCTAACAAGACCACGATCGACTTCCCCGAGGCGGCCGATCACCGCGCCAGCCAGACGGGCGAGTAGACGTAGTAGCTGGATTGGACGTCGGTGCGGG
>JAHWKS010000867.1 GCA_019347795.1 Planctomycetota bacterium
TGGTGGCCGCACTGCGGGCCGAGATGTCGGACCGTGGCTACGTCGAGGTCGAGACCGTCCCCCGCAGGCGCCGCACGATGGTCCGCACGATGTACAGCCCCAGCCCCGTCCCCTTCTTCTTCCGCTCCAGCTCCATTCCCAACCGCACGAACCGGCCGAACACCTTATGCCGCAGGTGGCGGGGGATGCCGCGGCCGTTGTCGGCGACGCGGACCACCGCCCACTCCGCGTCTCGCTGCAGCTCGACGTGGATGCACGGCTGCGTTTCCTCCGCGTACTTCGCCGCGTTGTCAATCAGGTTCCGAAAGATCATCTCCAGATCGACCGGACGGGCCCGCACCCGGCACGGCGCCACATCGAGGTGAAGCGCGTCACCCGCCAGGCGGTAGCGGAGCGCCACGTCGTCGCAGCACTGCCGCAGCACTTGCGAGAGTTCGACATCCTCCTCCTCGCGCGGCTCGGCGTGGCGGTCCAGGCGAGCCGCGTCGAGCAGGTGATTGATAAGCTGATCGAGCCGCTCCACGTCCTCCAGCATGTGGTCGTAGAACCGGGATTGCTCCTCCCGGCTCAGCTCGTGCACGCGGAGCGTCTGGAGGTAGAGCTTAAGCGAGGCGATGGGCGACTTCAGCTCGTGAGTGACGCTGTCGATGAAGTTCGACTGCCGCTGGTTCAGGTTGATCGCCTTGATCGAGAGGACCAGGTAGATCACCACCCCCACCAGCACGAGCACGAAGCAGGTCGAGCCGACGGAAAGCAGCGTCCAATAGAGCGGCGCCCACTTCACGCTTCCCAGGGCGCCGTACACCGCCAGCACCACCCAGCCCACGGCGAGGGCGGCCAGGAGCACGATCATCACCACGCCCAGCGTGATCGGCAATCCCAACGAGCGGCGTTGCATCGGCGGCAATGGGGAGAGGGTAAGAGGATGCTCGCCTTTGAAGATAGTGAGCCGGTCCGCAGGTCGTCAAGGAACGCCACGAGAGGTCGGCACAGCGTTTGCTCCGCTAAATTACTTGCGAGCGGCGCCGGCGCGTCGGCGTCTTCGCGTCTTCCGACACTCGAGGAGCTACGCCATGCATTTCCCAAAACTACTCTCGCTCGCATGCATCGCCGTCGCCGCGATGTGCTTCGCGACGCCCGGCGCCGTGTCCGCCCAAGAGGACGACGTGGACGTCGCCGTCGATCGCATCCCGCCGGTGGAGCGGCCGAATCAGCTTCCGCTGCGCGACTTGGCCCTGCGGCTGGGGATGGAGTTGCGGGCCACCGCCAATGGATCCCTCGTCGTCGCCGACGTGCATCCGGATTCCCAGGCGGCCGCGCTGGCGATTCGAGAAGGGGATGCGCTCATCTCCGTCGAGCGGCAGCCCATCACCGCGGAAACGACGCGGGTGGACATCATTGCGTCGGACAACCCCGAAAAGAAGATCTCGCTGGTGTTCATGCGCGACGGCAAGAGCATTCCCCTGACCACCGCGTTTCCGGACCGCGTGGAGCGCGTGGTCCCCGGTCCGGCGCCTCCGGCCGCGGCGCAGGTTTCGCTGTTCGGCCTGACCGCCGCGCAAAACCCGCGCGGGCAGTTGGTGGTGACGGGCGTCGAGCCGGGAAGCGCCGCCGCGCTGGCCGGCGCGATGGCGGGGGACGTGTTGATCAGCCTCGGCGATATCGGAACGCCCACGTTGGCGCACTTCGCCCGAGCCGCGGACACGCTGGTGAAGGCCAAGGCGCCCGGCGATGAGCTGACGGTCAACGCCATCCGCGACGGCAGCGATGAGGTCTTCACGCTGATCCTTCGGGAGCGCGATTTCGAGGCAGTCGCGGCGAGGCCGGCTGTTCCAACGCCGGCGCCGGCCGTTGCGGTCCCGGCGCCGCGGTCTGCGGCCGTCCCCGACGGCGATCCGGACTCCCGCATCATTTTCTGCATGGCGATCCGCCGCCTGGCCAGCGGCAGCCTCGTGGTGACCGACGTAAAGCAGGGCTCGCCTGCCGACGTGGCCGGCATTCGTGCGGGAGATGCGATCGTCTCCATCGCGGGTGAGAAGGCCGACTCGCTCGACGAACTGGCCCAGCTCATCGCCCGGCAAACCGAGGGAGATACCGTCGAGTTCGGGGTGGCGCGGGCCGACCAACTCGGGACGCTGCAGGTGAAAATGCTGCCCTGCGAGTACAAGCCGTCGGCGGCCGACGCCGCCTCGCCGGCGCCGGACGGTTTGGCGTCGGAGGTGAGCGAACTCCGCGAGCGGGTGGCGGAGCTGGAGAACGCCGTCCGCAGCCTTTCGGCCGCCCTTGAGGATCTGAAGCGCGAGTAGGCCCCACGCGGCGCCGACGTCGAGAACGGGACGCCCGGCCCTGGCCGGCGCGTCCCGCTCCCGGACGTTGGGTGTGTCGTTCTCTGCGGATTTTGGGCGAGGGGAAAGCCCCCTTATGCCTCTTGCGCGGCGAACTGCCAGATCATGGCCCACACCGCCAGAAACGCCAAACCGATGGCGGCGTTGAGGTGCTCAACGGGCATGGAGATCCTTCCAGTCACGCAGGAAGCTCCTCCGTGTCGCTGCGTCGGACGCAGCGCGACGCCATCCGTGTGAGGAGTCTTATCGACCGCCGGCGCCGATTGCGCCGATGCAGAACGCTCCCGCCCTCACAAGCCGAAACCGTAGAACAGGCGGCCCGTCTGTTACAGTTTCTGCCAGTGTCGCCTTTTGCTCCGCGCTGGGGACGTGCCCGGGCGGAGCGAAAGCCGACACTAATGAATGATCCGGCATTGCGGCAGCGTCGCTTTCAGCTCGACCAGGCCCTGCTCAGACAGCTTGCAACCTTTCACGTCGAGCCGGATCAGGTTCTTCAGCTCCTTCAGGTGCGGAACAGCGCGGTCGGTGACCGCGGTATTGGTCAGCCACAACTGCTGAAGGTTCGTGAGCGGCCGCAGATGCTCGACCCCCTGGTCGGTGATCTGCGTGTCGTCCAGTCCCAGTGCGTCGAGCTGTGTGAGCCGCGCGATCGACGCGGCCCCG
>JAHWKS010000868.1 GCA_019347795.1 Planctomycetota bacterium
CAACCCTCCATTTTCCAACAGATGATAGGAAAGACCGTCATGAGCAAGAAACCGCAATCGAACTCGCGTCGCGAGTTTCTCAAGGACGCCGGCGCCGTGGCGGCGTTTTCGACTTTGGCCGCCGGGGCCGCGAATCACGTCCACGCCGGCGAAGATAACACGATCCAGGTTGCCCTGGTCGGCTGCGGAGGACGCGGCACGGGCGCGGCCGCCAACGCCCTCTCGGTCCAGAACGGTCCGATCAAGCTCGTGGCGATGGCCGACGTGTTCGACGACAAGCTCAACAGCAGCTATCAGAACCTGAGCAGGCAGTTCGACAAGCAGGTGGACGTCCCCAGCGACCGCCAGTTCATCAGCTTCGACGGCTACAAGTCGGCCATGGACTGCCTCAAGCCGGGCGACGTCGTGATTCTCACCACCCCGCCCGCCTTCCGCTGGGTCCACTTCAATTATGCGATCCAGAAGGGGTTGAACGTCTTCATGGAGAAGCCGGTCACGGTGGACGGCCCCACCAGCAAGCGCGTGTTCGACCTGGGAGAGCAGGCCGGCAAACGCAATCTGAAAGTGGGCGTGGGCCTGATGTGCCGCCACTGCAAGGCCCGCGAGGAGTTGTACGACCGCATCAAGAACGGCGAGATCGGCGATATTACCATGCTCCGCGCTTACCGCATGGCCGGCCCCACCGGCTCGGCCGCGTGCGGTCCTCGCCCGCAAGGCGTGAGCGAGCTGCTCTACCAGATTCGCAACTTCCACGCGTTCCTCTGGGCCAGCGGCGGGGCCGTGAGCGACTTCCTGATCCACAACATCGACGAGTCGTGCTGGATGAAGGACGCCTGGCCGGTGCAAGCCAAGGCGTGCGGCGGCCGGCACTACCGCGGCGACAACGTCGATCAGAACTTCGACGTCTACTCGATCGAGTACACCTTCGAGGACGGCACGAAGCTCTTCGTCGATGGCCGCACCCAGCCGGGATGCCACAACGAGTTCGCCAGCTACGCGCACGGGACGAAGGGGTCGGCGGTGATCTCGACCGCGTCGCACACGCCCGCCAGGTGCCGCATCTACAAAGATCACAAGATGACCAAGGACGAGTTGGCCTGGCAGTTCCCACCCCCCGAGCCGAACCCGTATCAACTCGAGTGGGACCACCTGATCGCCGCCATCCGGGAGGACAAGCCGTACAATGAGGTGGAGCGCGGCGTGAAGGCGAGCCTCGTGACGTCGATGGGCCGCATGGCCGCCCACACCGGCCAGATCATCACCTACGACGATATGCTCAACTGCGAGCACGAGTTCGCCCCGGGCATCGACAAACTGACGATGGACTCCCCCGCTCCGCTCCTGGCCGACAACAATGGCCGATACCCCGTGCCGCTGCCGGGCCTGACGGTGAGCGAGGAGTATTGATCCTGATGGGCGCAAACGGCCGCGTTGCTGATCAAGTTCGCAACGCGGCCGCAGTCCCGGGAGAGGGATACAGCCTGACCGATTGTCGATCAATGGTCACGCTCCGAGCGCTGGGCATCTCCGAAGTATTGACAGGAAGGATTCACGATCCTGTTCCGGCGGCCATCGCCGCTGCCAGCTTGTTTGTGGGTGCGACTTCCTTAGGGGCCGCTGGTGATTTCGGTGATCGGGACGGCGCGATGTTCGCGGGCGGAGAGGTAGCACGCTTCCACCAGCGCCATCGTCTGCAGGTTGTCCTCGCCATTGATTGACGGGGTCTCGCCGCTCTCCAAAGCGCACAGGAGCTCCGACATGGGGCCGAGGAAGGCGTCGGGGAACCAGACTTCGCTCCAGCGCGGTTGGAGCCAGTAGCCGGGTTGGCGGGTGGTGGTGAAGTCGAGCGTGCTTGGCTCGCGGGCCGGGTAGCGCGGCCAGCCGATCGTGCCTTTCGCCGTCCCCTCGGTTCCTTCGACTCGCCAGAGGATGCGGTTGTCGGCCGCGGTGCCTTCCTGTGCGGGACCGGACCAGACGTCATCCCAGGAGGAGCAGCGGAGGCCGTTTTCGTACTCGAGGATGTAAAGGCAGATTCCATCTTGATGCGAGAACTTCTTCGCCGTGCGCGGATCGGGACGCGTGCTGGCGTAGACCCGCTGGGGATCGCCGAACCAGTAGCGGAACGTGTCGAGGTGGTGGATCGACATGATCCGCAGCGTGACCCAGCCCAGCCGCTCCTGCCACGGCATCCAGTGGGGAATCGCCCGCATGTCGAACGTGGCCAGCACGGGCTCTCCCAGCACGCCCCGCTTGAGGAGCGTCTTGCAGGCCCGCACCGACTGGTCGTAGCGCATGTTCTGGTTGACGGCAAGCGTGAGTCCAGCGTCGCGGCACAAGGCGACGATCTCCTTCGCTTGGGCGTAATCGACGCCGAGCGGCTTTTGCGCCAGCACGCCGCGGATGTGCTTGTGGCGGATGACCTCGCGAATTACTTCGAGCTGCACGTCGGGCGGGACGGCGATGTCGACCACCTGCACCTTTCCGTCGGCAAGCAGTTCGCGATAGCTCGAATACGATTTCGGGATGTCGTGCCGGGCCGCGACCGCCTTCGCGCGCTCCGGCGTGCGCGAGGCGATGGCGACAGGATTCAACCCCGCCTGCCGATACGCCACAAGATGGCAGTCGGCCATGATGAACCCCGCCCCAATGCAGCCGATGCCGAGGGACTTGTCCTGCGGGAGCTGCGGGAGGTAGTCGAGGTCGAGCGAGATGGCGGGATCGGTCATGCTTCGGGCGCTGGCCGCAAGCGCGGGACGAGGGGAGGCGGGCGAGACCGACTGCGGCGAGGCTAGTCGCGGAGGCCCGCTTGCTGCATGAGTTTGTCCGTCTCTCGATAGGCCTCTTGGACCCAGTCGATGATCTTGTCGGGCTCGGGGGAATACTCCAGCTCGATGGAGACGGCGCCGTCGATGTCCAGGTCTTTGATCTCTTTCAGATACGGTTGAAAGGGCACGACGCCGCGGCCGGGGGGCAGGTCGCCGTGCACCTTGCCGTCGCAGTCG
>JAHWKS010000063.1 GCA_019347795.1 Planctomycetota bacterium
CTCCGCGCGCCGGGCCGGCGACGGCGGACCTCCGTCCAGGTTCCTTCCAGCAGATGTGTCTTTCCGCTTCCGGTGGGCCCGTGTAAGAACAGCGGCGAAACGATACCCAGCCTGCCGGGCGCGGCGCAGGCGGCGCCGTAGGCTACGCGGTTCTCGTCCCCTACCACGAACTCCTCCAGCCGCCGAAACCTCCGCCCGGCTTTCGCCCCGGGGGGGCGAGCCGATGCTTTGCTGCGGCGCCGAATCGTTTTTGGCCATGGGACGTTTGTCGGCGCCGGCCGGCGTCAACTCCTTCAATTCGTTGCGAAGGCCTTCATCGACGAGAAACTCGATGTGCCGAATCTCGTGGAGCGGGTCGTCGCAAACCGCAAGGGCGTCTTCGCGAAAGCTCCGCCGCAATCGCTCCGTGGAAAACGGATCTCCGGCCACGATGGAAACCACCCCAGGCCGATGTCGAATTTCGACGGGCGGTCCGAACCAGACCGCAAATCGATCTTGCCCAATTCGCTCCGCCAATCGTTGACGAAACAAGGCAAGCATCTCCCGTCCTTTGGAGGTCGAGTCGTGGGCCATCGTGTGCGCGCACCTCGAGCGCCGGAAATCCTATTTGTTTGATCGTCGAACCACCCGCCGGGGCGTCGAAAAGGGGCCACCCACCGCGACGCCGGACTAGCGCTGTGTCGCCAAACCCGGCGACCGCGCTCAGGAACTGTGAAGCGTAACAGTACGTCCGAGGGTAGATTGTAAGAGTGCTAGCACTGCTGTCAAACGGTTCCAGCAGACCCCGGCGAGTTTTTCCCGGCCTGCTTCCTCGCCGGCCGCAACTGCCGAAAAAATCGTGACAACCGGAAATGGCGCCCAGAGACTGGCCGATGCCGCGGGCGCCTCTCGACGGGTGGAAAACCTGTCGTCCCGTCAGAACGCTTCCATTACGGCTGCTGGACGGAGATCCTTAACTCTTTTCGCTCCAAGGACTTGAGGAACACAGCGCGCTGGCGCCACCACTCGAAGCCAGCTCGCAGATACGTCTTGAGGGCCGGCCGATTGCGCGCATCCACCGCCAGCAGCAGCCGGTCGCCGCCCGCACGGAAAACCAGATGTTGGGCGAAGCGAGCAATCGCCGTCCCCCATCCATTCCCCCGGCTCTCGGGGCTCAGCCCCATATAGACGATTTCCCACTGGCGATGCGGCGGGTGCTCAGTTAGCAGGAGGCAGCCTATGTCCTCCCCCGCCGACCGCACGATTCGCCAGAACCCCGCGCGGTAGGCGCCGGTGTCGCGGTAGCCGTCAATCACGTCGTCCACCGATCGGAGGCCGTCCAGTTCCGGCAAATCGAGAGAGCCTTGATACGTTCGTTCGATGATGGCCCCCAGCCGCCGCCGGTCCGAGTCGCGATAGGTCTGAAACTCCACGCCCCTCGGGGCATGCTTGGGAACCGCCGATGGACCGCACGCGAGGTAGAGCAGATCGCCGACGTGCTCCATCCCCGCGGCGGTCATCAGCGCCGCGTCGCGGGACAGCGAGGCCGGCGTCAGGGTGTTCCCCTCACCGTTGGAAATAATCGTCTCCACCAGCGTCTCATCGAACATTCCCGCCTTGGCCAGTTGCCGGAGAAACTGGCGATCTTTCGCAGCCGTCTGCGCCAGTTGCACCTGATAGAGCAGGACTCCTCGGCTCTGGAAGTAATCCTCCAGCGCGGCCGACAACGCCAGCGCCGTCTCCCGACGTTCTCCCGTCTTCAACTGAGGCGGATGGGCCACGGCGGTCCGGCCCGCCAGCGCCTCCCCCCAGACGGCGCCGACCAGCGTCTCCCCACGATACGCCCCCCACAGGCCTTGCGGCGAAGCCTCGCCGCGGGTAATCATCTCCTCGACAATCGCCACCGTCGCGCTCCGCACCGAGGGCGCCAAGAACGCATGCGCTTGCTCCAGCGCCGCGGACCGGCGCCGCATCGTCGGCCGCTGGATGGCGAGCGAGGCGACAGACTGGCTCATGGCGTAAGAATAGGCGATTTCGCGAATTGCGTCATCGGCGATTTGCCGATCAACCAAAGGAAGGGGACGCCCGCCAGTCGTTCATAGTAACCCGAGCGTAAGCGAGGAGGGCGGCTCCCTCCTCGCTGACGCTTCGGGTTAGTGGCGAAGTCGCCAAGCTGTACCACAACCTCCGGCCGCCAACAATTCGCAATTCCTGACGAAATGCCTATATTGGAAAAGGCGCCGCTTCCCTTCCCCTGTCGCGAGGGCTCCCGATGAACCGGCTAACCTCATTGCTGGCGGTCACGCTGACGCTGCTTGTTTCGTTTTCGGCCGCGGCCGAAGACGGCCCCGGGCTGCTCGACTGCGTGCAGGCGTTGGGGCGGTCGATCGTCCATCAGACGGGAGAGTTCGTCCTCGAACCGACCCAGCAGACGCTCGCCCGGCTGGCGCCGGCGTCGTTGGTGCGGAACGGCCGGCCGCCGGGACTGGCGCTGGAGCCGGAGTGGCAGGCGGCGCCGCTCGACAAGCCGCTCGTGATCGTCGTCCACGGCTTCTATTCCAACCGCGATCGAAGCGGGCGCCTGCTCTCGGGAGCGGCGGAGGCGGGCTATCCGATCGGCCGGTTCGAGTACGCTTCGGATCGTCCCATCGAGGTCTCCGCGAATCTCCTCGCCGAGCAGCTTCGCGCCGTCGCCGACCAGCAGCCCGAGCGACGCATCTCGCTGGTGACGCATTCGATGGGCGGCATCGTCGCCCGAGCCGTAATCGAAGATCCGGAGCTGGACCCGGGCAACGTGACGCAGTTGGTAATGATCGCCCCGCCCAACCACGGCTCCGCGCTGGCGGACCTGGGATATGGCATTGAGCCGACGCCGGATGAGGAAGAGCTGGAAGGCCGGCTCGCGGCCCGCCTCGGCCGGGCGGCCCTCGCCAAGGTGATCGGCCCGGCGGGCGAGCAACTGCGGACCGACTCCGCGTATCTCGATAAACTCAACGCCCGGCCGCGCAACCCCGCGGTGCGGTACACGATCTTCTTGGGAACCAAGGCGCCGCTCACCGCCGGCGGCTTCGCGCTGGCGCAAACCGCCGCGGAGGAAACCGATCGCCGCTGGCGATGGACCCGCTGGGTCGGCGCCGCCGCGAAATCACACCTCGCCGCGCTCGAAGAGCTCCAGGACGGCGCGGGAGACGGCGTGGTATCGGTCGCCAGCGGCCGCCTCGAAGGCGTCGAAGACGTCGTCCTCCTCCACTTCCACCACACCGAGCCCCTCTGGGACCCCGATGAAGAAGCCGTCGTACAACTCTATGACGAGGTCCTGAAGCGACTTGCGAATGCTGGAGTCCAGCCTTCAGGCTGTCTTCCGGAAGCACGCTATCCTTAACCTCCCGTGGTGGGGGGAGGTCGGACGCGGTAGCGGCCGGGTGGGGCGGGTAAGCTCGAACGACAGTTATTTCTCGAGCGACCCTGAAGCGTGAACTCCAGCGGCTACTTCACCTGGCCCGCGTCGTACATCTCCCAGAACTTCGCGGCGGCCGTCACGTCGCTCTCTTCGGGGCTCTCGAACACCGTGCCGATCTCTTGCAGCGTCGGCATCTGCCGGGCGGCCTCGATCCCGCGCGAGATCCGCCCCGGCGTAAAGATGAGCTGCGTCAGGTGCAGCCCGGTCAGCGGCGTGAGGTCCGTCACGTTCGTCTGGCCGATGTGCAGCCGCCGCAGCGACTCCAGCGCCGCCGCCGGCGCCAGGTCCTGCACCGCCGTTCCTTTCATCGTCAGGCTCATCAGCGTGGGGGAGGAGCGCAGCGGCGAGATGTCTCGCACCGGGGCGTCGCTCAGCCAGAGCATCGTCAGCGGCATCCCCTCCAGCGGCGAAAGGTCCTGCACCTGCGTGCCCGCCAGGCTCAGTTGCTCAAGCTGCATCCCCCGCAGCGGCGAGATGTCGCTCACCGCCGTGCGGCTCAGGTAGAGCGCCCGCAGCGGCATCCCCTCGAGGATGCTCAGGTCGGAGATCGGCGAGCCTTCGATGAACAGTTGCACTAGCGGCATTCCCGCCAGCGGCGAGAAGTCGCGCACGGGGGCGTCCATCACGTCCAGCGTCTCCAGCGGCATGCCGGCGATCGGCGAAAGGTCCTCCACCTGCGTGCCGCCGAGGAACAGGTGCTTGAGCTGCATCCCCGCGATCGGCGAGAGGTCCGCCGTCGGCGTCCCCGTCAAATCGAGGGCCAGCAGCGGCAGGTCCCGCACCGGCGAAAGGTCGGTCACCTCCGCCCCCCGCAGCGAGGCGGCCAGCACCTGGCCGTTCTGGATGCGGAACTGCCCCAGGCCGTTGTAGTTCGGGTTCGCGCGGCGAATCGCCTCGTGAAGCTGCTCGACGGTGATCGCCGTCGCCTCGCTGGGAGGCGCCGCCGAGGGCTTGGGCGGCGGCGGCCCGGTGGGCGCCGTGGCCGAAGCGAGTTGCACCGAGCCATCCGCTCCATGCGGCTGAGGGGCCTCCTCCGGCGCCGCCGGCGACGCCGCAGCCGGCGCCCCCGCCGGCTTCGAGCAGCCGACCTCGGCAACCACGCCCAACGCAACCGCCGCCAGCAACAAAAATCTCACAGCCACACCTCATCCTCCGTGACGAAGATTCCAATAGCCCCGCGAAGCGTAGCAAACAAATGCGGAATGTGAAATGCGGAATGCGGAATAAAAAGTGAAGAATCTCTTCATTCCGAATTCCGCATTCCGCACTCCGCATTCCGCATTTCCTCCCGCCTCACGCAGCAGCTCCCACAGCCGATCCACTTCCCGCCGCGTGTCCTCGTCGAGCACGTATCCCACCGGGCCGCGTATCACCGTGTTCTCGAACACCCGCTGCTTCGCCAGCAGGTATTTTTCCACCGCGAGGAACCCGTCCAGGCCGGTTTGCAGCGAGACCAGGGCCGAGAGCGGCGGGGAGATGCGGTTCACGGTCCGCTCGTCCCCCGTCTGCAAGGCTCGCCAGAGGGGGACGATCGCCTCGATCAGGTCGGCCCCGGGCATCGTCCCCACCACGCCGCGGGCGTGGCTCTTGACCAGGGCGATCCCGCCGGAGCCTTCCAGCACCCGGGCCCAGCGTAGCTGGCGCCCGCGGAGCGCTCCAGAGCGTTTGGCGCCTGGACGACCAGTTCGTCATAGGCGGGCTGTATGATCTGGCTGATCGCCAGTTGCACGGCGGAGGGCAATTTATCTAGCTCGAGTCCCGCCGGCAGGAAGTAAGGCCGCGCTGTCATGATACCTCCGTGTCGAGATACTCCTATTCAGCCCACGCTTTGGGCGATTCCCTGCTATTTTGCCCATGAGTGGGCAAAATGTCAAGCCGAAAAATTACCCCTCGTCGCGGACTTGCTGAAGAATCAGCCCGATGTCGAGGATGACCTCGACGGTAGGGCGGTACTCTGACGGAGGTTCACTTGAGTTCTCGAGCGTCTGCCATCCCGAGTCCCACATCTGAACCGTCGTCGTCGAGGCCATCAGACGCACATATCTGCCGTCGCCCAAATGTGCTTGCGCTTTGGTCACCGCTGGCGAGCTGAGGATAGCGGGGAGGGCTCTGGCGGACGCGCCCTTTCCCTTCATTTGGATCTGCAACAGACCGCCGAGAAACGCCCGGATCCGCTGATGCGGCAGCCCCGTCTGCAGTAGCCGCGCCGCGCACACGATTCCAAACCCCACATCCCAGTTGAACTTGCGGGGACGGCCGACCTCGTCACCCGCGATCTCAATTGGCAGTCCCGGCACGAGGCCGTGATCGAGGCAATAGCGCAGCTTCCGTTTGGGGATGCCCGTGCGCTCATAGAGTTCGTGAAGGTCCATGCCGCGACTCATTGACGTCGAGCGACAAAGCGTGAAAGCCGTCGCGCTGACGGAGACGGTCGGTTCCGTCACCAAGCAGCAACCATCTCCTCCATCTAAATTTCTACGATTTGCGCGGCATATTCTATGGGAGAGCGGCGTTAGCTACTGGCGTTCCTCTTTCTACCGCATCCGCAGCCGATCCCGACGGTTGGCCATACGGCGACTCCAGTCCGCCCGCGAGCACTTTTGATCTCGTCGGCTGTGTATTCGGGGAATACTCGCAAGCCCCGACCTCCGGTTGCCCCGCAGACAACATCATTGCACTGGAATAGAAGGAAACTCCTCATGAAAGTTCCATCTGACCTACAATCGGACCAGTTGCTGGCGCTCGTGGATTCGCGCGAGCAGGCGCCGCTCGATTTGGCGCCGCTTCGTGTGGAGAGCGCGACTTTGCCCACCGGCGACTACTCGCTGCGGGGGCTGGAGACAATTATTGCGATTGAACGGAAGAGCCAACAGGATCTCATCGGCTGCGTGGGCCGGCAGCGGGAGCGCTTCGACCGCGAGGTGCAGCGGTTGTTGGCCTATCCCGTGCGGGCCCTCGTTGTGGAGGCGACGTGGCAAGAGATTGAAGCGGGCAATTGGCGCGGCGAGGTGCGGCCGGAAGCGGCCCTGGGTTCGCTTCTGGGCTGGGTCGCAGCCGGTCTTCCCGTGCTCATGGCCGGCGACCGGCGTCGGGCGGGGACCTACGTGGCCCGACTCTTGTTCTTGGCGGCCCGTCGCCGCTGGCGCGAGGCGCGGACGCTGGTCGGCGCCGCGCTTGAGCATACTGAACCGCCCCGACCGCGCGCGAAGTCGCCCGCCTGAAGCCGAATTCTTCTTCGGGCGCAGATCGCCTTCGATCCAGGCTCGTCGCCGCCAATCCGCTTTTCGCCCAATCCGTGCTCGGGGCGAGGACGTAGGTTTTGCAGGCGGCGGTTTGGACAAAACCACCACCGGCGGATCGCCTTCTTTACTTCCACGAATTCCAGACAAGGAGAACAGCGAATGCCCTTAAAGCTCAACGTGGGACTTTCCCAGAAGGTCGGCGCCGCGAATTACGGCTCGCGCGGCGCCAGCGTCGCCTTCGAGGTGGAGTTGGAAGCCGAAGCAGTCCATGATCCCGATCGCCTGCAGGGGCGCATCCGCCTGCTTTGGGAGCTGGCCCGCGCGGCGGTCGAGGAAGAGCTGTCCAAGTCCGCAAAACAGCCCGCGACGGGAATCGCTTCGGCCAACGGTCAGCCCTCCTCCTCGCCGGCCAGCGGCGATGAAGATGGCGACGGCTATCGCGACGAGGGTCCGCCAATCGTCCGTCCGGCGACGAACGGCCAAGTGCGAGCGATCTGGGGACTGGCCAAGCGGCGCGGCGTCAACCTGCCATCCCTGCTTCGCGACCGCTTTCGCGTCGATCTCCCGGAGGAGCTTTCACTCCCGGCCGCGAGCTCCCTGATCGACGAATTGAAGGCGAACGGGGAGCGGTGATCCCGCCGCCAATCGCCCTGCCGCGGAGACCGCCGAGCGTTTCCCTGGAGTCCTTCCCCGGCAGCGCATCGGGTGTAGGGACAAATAGCGCCAGCAAGATCGGTAGCGTTGGTGATTTCGGCGCCATGATGGCAGGGCCTTTCGATCGCACCGAGCCCGTCCGCCGTTAGTCAGTACGCCGACCACGGCGCAGGGCGGGAGAATACGGTCGTAACGAATCGCAGCCGCGTGCGACGAGAACCGCCGCCAGTTCCTGGCCTCACCAGCCGGGTGGAGTCGAGGCAAGAGGATCACTGCGGGAGTCTGCAAGCTCATGCCACCGATGCAGCGCGTGGTTCGGCATGCTGGCGCCCGCGTACGAGTGTCAACTCTCGGTTGCGAACCATCCGCGGTGTTCACTTTACCACCGGGAAGTCGGAATACTTCCGCAATCCGAAGTACGGCTCTTTGGGGTCCGTGTTAACTTTGGCGGGCAGGGCGTCAACCTGCCAGATCTCGCGGCCGTCGCGTTTGGCCCGAAGCGCGGCGTGGCCGACGAACCGCACCAGTGCATACTGCCACACCTCGCCCCCTTCACCCTTGCGGGCCTCGATCATCAAGAATACTTCCGGGTCGGTGCCGCGCGCAAACGCGAACAGCGCGCCGTCGGTCACACGCCGGCTCTCACTTGCGTAGCGGTAGATCGGCGCGGGGAGCAGCCGCAGTTCCTCTGTACTCATCTTCCCGTATTCCGCGGACACGGCATAATAGGCGGCCATGGTGCGCATCTGCCTCAGCCGGCTGGCCGCGGTCGAGCCCGGCCTCGGGGCGTTGGGGATCGGCATCAGCTTTATCCCCGGGCGCTCGGGCTGCCAGACGACTTTCTCCCTGTGTCTTAGGAGCGGCAGGCCCGCCGAGAGCGAGTGGATCTCCGTCTCCATCGCCCGGCGCCGGCCATAGACGCTCGTTATCGCAGCCACGACCTCGGGCCGCCCCTCGTGCGTCCAGATATACACATCGCTGTAGAAACGGCGGTCGAGCTGGAGGAGCCAGCGAAATACAGGCTCGGGCTCGCGCTGCAGCTCCATTCCCGACTCCTTGTCGAACTGGAAGATGTACTCTCCCGCCAGCAGCTTGGCGACAGCACGGGCCTCTTCCGCCTCGGCTTGATTCTCCGGCTGCTCCGCGGCGGGCGGGGCGGGCACGGGGCTCGGTCCCTGACCGATTAGGAGGAAGACCAACAGCGCGATGTTCATGGCTCGCATCCTCGTCGATTAGCCGGTTTGCAGGCGAATGCTCGCGTCCCCGGTGGCGCCCCCATTGTCGCCTCACAGCCGAGGAAGTCAAGACATACTGTCTTGCGAGATAGGCGGCGCTGGCGGAGACATGCATCGGACCTGGACGAAATGCATGTAAAGTCTTCCATACAGCGCGCCGCGGGTTCGGCGCTGACCCAAAGACAATCAGTCCTCATTACCCGGCGGCGATTTTCTCGCAGACGGTGCCGGTCCGCCCCGATCCGTCTTCTCCTGAAGTTCATTCATCTTCTCCGACGCCTCGGCCTTGGTCATCGGCAAACGGTCGTCGGCAGCAGGGGCACTGGCCGTCATATCCTCGGAGGAGGGCCGTGAACGCTGAGGCAGCGTCATGATCGCCTTGAACGCTAGAGGGGCGCGGTGGGCATAATGCCGACAGGTGATTCCGCCGATGGAGTGACCGAGGATCTCGATTGACGACTCAGGCACGTGCTCGTCGTAGTACGTCGCGCAGGTCTTTCGCAGGTCCTTCAGCTGCCAGGATTCGTCTTCTCCTGTGTCCACCATTCTTCCTGGGCTGAATGCCCGCAAGGGCGCAGAGGGTGAGGCACGCACACGGCGGCCCTTCACCGCGCCGGGTGGGGAGAACGCTTTCGGCGTGTCGGACCGAAGGCATGACGTTGACGCTTGAATGCCCATGCCCAATTAATTCTAATTGGTCGATTGTCCGCCTTCGTCAGCGATCGCCTCGCAGTGCAAAAGGGCGCCGGTCACCCAGTCGTTCCAGGGTAGGTAGAGTTCAAGCGCATAGCGCGGAAGATCAATTATATGGCCCAGCAATTTTGGCAGCAGGTGAAGGCGGCGATTCGAGAGGGAAATCCGGATAAAGTTGCTCGTCTGATCGGCGACGACGAGTCCAAACTGACGATGTCCACCGTGTTTGGTCCTTGGCTGCACCTGGCCGCAAAGTACGGCCAACTCAGCGTCGCCAAACGACTGGTAGCGATGGGAGTCGACGTCAACGCTCGAGGCGGCGTCTCGAATGGAACCGCATTGGCCGAAGCGTCAAGTGAGGGTCACGTAGATATCGTCGAATACCTGACGTCTTGTGGGGCAGTACTCGACGTGAGCGAAGTTCAGAATAATCCTCTGATCGGCGCCATCTCTGGCGGGCACTGGCAAGTCGCGGAGGTCTTGCTCCGGCATGGTCTCGACCCGAACGTCACCTATGTCCTCGACAGCGGAAAGCGAAGGAACGCGTTGTCGTATGCAAGGCGGCGCGGACAAACCGAAATCGCTGAATTGCTGGTAGCGGCCGGTTGTACGGTCCCTGCTGCCACTCTTGCCGAGGCGAACCGAGAGGCGCATCGAAAGCTCTCGTCGGTGATGGCAGAACAGTTCGGAGAGGTTTTCGAACTCCGGTTACCGGACATGTTTCCGGTCGACGATGAATCGCACATCAGCTTGCGTGTGATACGCCCCAGCGACAAGCATCATCGTCGTAGTACGTCGCGCATGTCTTGCGAAGATCTTTGAGTTCCCACGGCTCGTCTGTCCCCGTCTCTCCGTTCGCCTTGTACTTGATGTCTGCCAAGTCGCAGAGCGATTGGAACCGGCTGTTGGGGCGAGATCCTCCTCCGAGGAAGACCGGATCATCGGGACAGGGGCTTTCTGGCATGATGCTTTTGACGTGAGCGTGAACGACGCGATTCATGGGCCGGTAAAACGCCTTTGCCCGTTTTGACTCTGCGGTAAAAGAGCCAACCCCACGGCGACTGCTCCTTGATCTCCCGATCCGGTGACTGCCGTCCCCAGAAGATATGGCGCCAGAGGATCGGCTCGTGGAACGGCCCAGACTTCCAAACGGTTCCCGTGTCAACTCCGTAATTGAAAAACACGACAATCGCCGCCCGCCAGTACCGCCCCACCGGAAAGGGCGCACTCCAGCCTTTGGGCCGCGCCATCTGGTGGGTCGCGAAGTAGAGTGCGTTGATCTCCGCCTTCGTCAAGTAATGTCGTCCGGCCACATCGCGCTGTTCTCTGGGCTTGGGGAAGCGCGGCAGCGTTTCGATGGTGTCCTGCTCCCAAGCCCACGAAAGGACCGCTCGTAGGTGCTCGCGCGCTTTGTTTGCGGTACGACCCGGATTCGTGCCCTGGTTTGTGACGGCCTTCTCGTAAACCCAATCGAGAAAGTCACGAATCTCTTTGCGTCCCAGTTTCTCGATGGCAACTCCACCGCCCCATTCCTTCCACTTCGTGAGAGTGGTGTGGTACTCAGCACGAGTTCCCCGCGCGGGATTGCCGGTTCGCAGGTATTTGGTTACCGCTGCTTTGAGAGTCGTAGGCATTCGGAAAACTCCGCTGCCGCCGGCGCTTGCTCCTATGCCCGTTCCTCTCGGCCGGCGGTACCGTATTATGCCTCGTGCTGGGCATCGCATCGGTTCCATGAGGCGAAATCAAGGTGACCGGGAGGCAGCCCAAACTGCTTCGCTGCCCCTGCTCAAAGATACGTTGCCGCGTTTGCTCGTGCCGCCTCGACCTGAGGCATCGGCAGTGCAAGGTTTTGTGGCAGGCCGCCGTTGCTAGGCGGTGCGGTTTGGCAGTGGCGTGTCGGACCGACGCAGATTCGGGAACTGGAAAGGTGCCTCAGCGTGGCGGATCGACGCATTGACGATTATGGCCCGCGGGCTGCGGACGCCGCTGCGGGACGTCGTGGAAGACGGGCAGTATTGCTGCACAGAATCCTCATGACCCTGAGAAGTTCGCGGTCCGCTATGGGGGCGCTTGCGCTCCTCGTGAGACAACGAGATTGATTCGCAGTGCTGATGTTTGGCTTCAGAAGTGAAGTGACGGCCTGTGGACGGGGTCTCTGGTTTTTCGGTGTTTTCGGAAACTCAATCAGCCTGGCATTCGTCATATACTCATCGGGGAATCCCTTCCGAGTTTTTGGAGAGCATCGAGATGGCCCGTTCTATGGAGAACTGTCTGTACAAGCTCGCCCCGGCTCTGCTCGTCACGGCGGCGCTCGTGTCGGGCTGCGCCGATCGTCAACGGTCGCAAAACGAAACAAATTCGCAGCCCGAGCAGACGACGACTGGCAGACGTGAACGGCAAGCCGCGCGCGAGCGGCGACTGGTCACGGAGAAAGTCGCAGCGCCGATCGACTCGCCGTGGAGAAACGCGGGCAAATGGCAGGAGATGCACGCGTCCATTTACTTCTCGCCCGACAACCTGTGGGAGTGGGCACCGCAGCGATACCGATTAGCGCAGCTTGCGCGGCAACTGCCGGACAGGATCGAGCGGGCGGAAGTGCACCTGCGTCTGGCGCGGATCGGAGCGAATCACAGTCTGTGGGCACGGCAGAACGTCCTGCAATCGCAGCGATTACTGGCGGAATTGATCGCCCGCGTTCCGAGTTCGCCGGGACTGCTGAAGGCGGTCGTGGATGCGAACCGTTCGTATCACTGGTATCGCGTCGCACATCAATCCTCGCACCGATGTTTCCGAGGTGCTGTTCTACGCGCGCAGGGCCGGCGCGTGGGAGTCCAGTAACGCCCACGGGTGGTTCCGGTGGGGGCGGTGACCCACCGAGGCTCGCGTGCGCCAGATCCACGCCC
>JAHWKS010000064.1 GCA_019347795.1 Planctomycetota bacterium
ACCATCTTGCCGCACTCGCCGCGCGGCCGGAACTCGTAGAGCGGCCGGGCGATGGCGCCGTTCTCGCCTTGGAATGTGACTGCCGCATCCGCGTGCGGCATCATCTTCCCGTCGCGCCGAACCAGCTCCGGCTTCCAGTCAAACGTGTCGATGTGCGACAAGGCGCCCGAGCAAAAGATCACCAGCGTCTTGCGAGCTTTCACAGGCGCCGGGGCGGGACGCGGCGCATGAGGCGCGATTGGGTCGATCTGCAGCTCGTAAGGCGCGGTCTGCTCGCTCGCCAACAGCCCCTCGCTTTGCAAGAGCGCCGACAAGGCGACCGCTCCCAATCCGCTGCCCGTATGCGCGAGGAAACGGCGCCGGTCCAGGAGAATGTCGGCAGGGGTGTTCATCGTCAAAAAACCTAGGGCAGGAACAGGAACTCGTTGCTGTTGTAGAGCGCGCGGCACACCGTCGCGAGGCCGAACTCTTCCGCGACGTCGCGGCAGTCGGACAACTCCGGCGGACTCGGCTCGCGGCCGAGTGCGAGTCGAAACGCCCGCGTGACTTGTGCGTTCACGTCGCCGCCGGCTTCTCGCTCGACCCGCTGGGCGAACAATTCCGCCTGCTGCGTCATGAAGCTGCTGTTGAACAGGTTGAGTGCTTGAATGGCCGTGGTTGAGCGGCCGCGGCGCGGCGCCGGCTGGCCGGCGTCGGGGCAGTCGAAGGCGCCGAAGACGCCGTCCTGCTCCATCCGCACCCGATGGACGTAGATCATCCGCCGCCACTCGGCCGGGCCCCACGTCTCCTTGGGATCGTACACCCGCACGTAGTTGTCGTTCGGCTTGAACACGGAGAATCCCGGCCCGCCTATGGCGAGGTCCAAGGCGCCGCTGACGTGGAGCACCGAATCGCGGATCGGCTCCATCGCCAGCCGCCGCGGCGGGAATCGCCACAAGAGGCGGGCGCCGGCGTCCGCCGCGAGGCCTTCCGGGTTCGGCCGGTTCGACTGCCGGTACGTGTTCGACGTGAGAATCCGGCGGTGCAGCTTCTTCATCGACCAGCCGTCTTCGATGAACGTCGACGCCAGCCAATCGAGCAACTCGGGGTGCGTCGGCCGCGCGCCCATGGCGCCGAAGTCCGAAGGCGTGGCCACAATGCCGGTCCCGAAATGATGCTGCCATAGGCGATTGACGATAACCCGCGGCGTGAGCGGGTTCTGCGGATCGGCGAGCCAGTCGGCCAGCGTCATCCGGCGGGCCGCCTCGCCGGTCGAGGATTCCAGCCCCAGCGAGCCGAGGACCGCCGGAGCATCGGGCGCCACCTGTTCTCGGCGCTGCATCGGGTCGCCTCGATAGAGGCGGTGCGTCGGGTCGGGCGCCGAGAAGACTCCGCCGAATACGCTCGCCGGCTGCGAAGCGTCGAATGCGGCGCCGAGCCTCGCTTCCTCGGGATTCCGCAGCGGACGGCCGCCGTAGTGCAAACCTGCGAAGACCGCCTGCAGCCGGTAGTAGTCCCGCTGCGAGATCGGATCGAACTTGTGATCGTGACAGCGGGCGCAACCCACCGTCAGGCCGAGGACTCCCGCGCTCACCGAGACAATCGCCTCGTGCAACTCATCCGCCCGCGCCTGCCGCATCGAGGCGAGGTCTTTTCCCACTTGCCCCGGCAAGAGCGCCGGCGCCGCGACGAGGAAGCCGGTGGCGGCATCGGCGCCGAGCTGATCTCCGGCGACCTGCTCGCGAAGGAATTGATTGAACGGCTTGTCCTCGTTGAGGCTCTTGACGACGTAGTCGCGGTAGGGCCAGGCGTTCTCGCGCGGCGTGTTCACCTCAAAGCCGTGCGTGTCGCCGTAGCGGATCACATCCAGCCAGTGCGACGCCCAACGTTCGCCGTAGCGGGGACTCGCCAGGACGCGGTCCACCAGGCTCTCCCAGGCGGTCGGCGACTCATCGGCGATAAAACGTTCGACCTCCTCGGGCGTCGGCGGCAGGCCGTGCAGGTCGAGATAAAGCCGCCGGATCAGCGTGCGCCGGTCCGCGGCGGGGGACGGCGCCAGCCCTTTCTTCGCCAGCCGGGCGAAGATGAAGCCATCGATGCGATTGCCGGTCGCGACGAAGGGATCGTCGCTGGCCGGAGGCGCCGGCTTCGTGACCGATTGAAACGACCAATGATCGCTCGTGACGGTCTCCGGCTCGATGCGTCCGGCAAGTTCATCGGGCCACGGCGCTCCCTGGTCGATCCAGTTTCGCAAGAGCGCGACTTCCGCCTCCGACAGCGGCGGGTTCTCGGGCGGCATCCGCTCCTCGCCGTGCTGTGTGACTCGCCGGATGAGTTCGCTCCCGTCGGCGTTGTACGGCGCCACGGCCGCGCGTCCGGAGTCGCCGCCGCGATACGCCCCATCCCGCACGTCCAACCGCAAATAGCTCTCTTGGACTTCGGAGCCGTGGCATTCGAAGCACCGCGACTCGAGGAGCGGCCGCACCTGGCGTGCGAAGTCCACCGGCGTCAGTTCGACCCCCTTCCCCGCCAGGTAGTGAGTTCGGACCTGAGCCGGAGTGAGCGCCGTCGAGTAAATCGCCAGCTCGTCGATTTCGGCCGACAACGGGCGCGACGGCCCGCCGTTGAACCAGACGCCCGTCGCCGCTTCGGCCAGATTCACCGGCGGCGCTGGAGAAACCGAGGCCTCGTGCACCAGGCGCCCATCGCGAAAAATCCGCACCCGGCCCTCGCGCGAATCGTAAGTGGACGCGAGATGCGTCCACCGGCCGGGCGTGAGCGTCTCGGGCACCGTGGTCGGATAGGCGCCGGCGCCGTTCACGGCGAACTCAACGGCCCCCGAGCTTCGGAGATTGAGATGCAGAAAGCCCGCCTGCCATCCATCGCTCGCGTAAAGCGCCGCGATTCCCTCCGCCGGAAATTCAGCGAGCTTGATCCAGCACTCAACGGACACGGCGTCGTGAACGCCCAACTCCGGGAGGCGAAGATGCCCGCCGGACGTGAGTCGAGCGGCGGTTTCGAGAGGCGAGTAGCCCGAATCAACGCCTCGTTCAACATCCCCGCCGGGGAGCGAATGACGCTGATGGGCGGAGGAGTCCAAGACCGGTCCGGCCGCTTCGGAAAATCCGTAATGAACCAACAGACCCGGCGTCGAGCCGATCACGTCGCGGAAATCGGCGGCGTGGGAATTGGCGGCGGCGATGAACATCGCCGTCGCGCCGAGCCATCGGCAAAGGTGAATGCTCATAGCGAAATCCGGCTGCCGGGCCTTCAGTGCTTTCGCGAAAGTACGGCGTCCAGCACGGAGCGGAAGCCGATACTTATCTTGGAAGGAACCACAAGACTTCGATGGTACCACGGCCCGAGGGGACGCCGCCACCGCGAGCCGTGAGCGGTGGCGCACGTGGATGTTCCTTATCCCTGTCGGCGCACGTGTGGTTGGAATTCAATGGCCGTGAACGGGCGCCGGAAAATTTTTCTCCCGCGCGCTTGACATCTAAGACATTTTGTCTTAAATTCATCTCCATCGCTCGCCCGTTCGATTCCGAACTTGTGGAGGCGCCTGGCGATGGCCCGCTGCCTGGTTGTTGCGATTGTACTTCTTGGACTGGCGTCTCCGTCCGCGACGGCAGACGACGCCGTTCCCCCGCGCAGGCTGACGCCGCAGGAATTGGCGGATTGGATCGATCAGCGCTTCGCCGAGGAATACCGGCGCCTGGGCGCGGCGCCTGCCGCGATCGTCGATGACGCCACGTTCCTGCGGCGCATTTACCTCGATCTGCAAGGGCGGATTCCGACGGTCGCGCAGATGCGCGACTTCCTGGCGGACCAGACGTCGTTCAAGCGGCAGGATTACGTCGATCGGCTGTTGGCCAACGATCAGCCGCCGGAGCGATTCGCCCAGCGCTCCTCAGAGCATCTGGGGCGGGTGTGGCGGCGGATGATGGTTCCCGCCAGCGCCCCCAATGCCGCGATGGCGCCGCAGCTTGATCCGTGGCTGGCGCAGCAATTCGCCGAGAACACGCCGTATGACGAGTTCGCCCGGAAGCTGCTGGCGGCGCCGGCGGCGGCGAACCCTCAGACGCCGGCAATGATGGGACCGGACGCCGGGGCGGCGATGTTTCAGCAGGCCGTGGGACCGCAGCCGGAGAACCTCGCCAGCGCGTACGTTCGCGTGTTCCTCGGAGTGCGGATTCAATGTGCGCAGTGTCACGATCATCCCATGGCCGCCTGGTCCCAGAATGACTTCTGGGGCATGGCTGCCCTCTTGGGCGCCGGCGCCGCCGCTCAGAATTCGCCGATGCCCGCGCCGACGATCAAGCCCGTCACGGAAGACGTCGCCTACACCGCCAAGTTGCTGTGGAGCGAAGAGCCGCTGGCGGAGATTCCCGCCGGCAAGTCGCCGCGGGAGCTTTTGGCCGATTGGCTCGTGTCGCCCAACAACCCCAACTTCGCCGCCACCGCGGTGAATCGCACCTGGCAGTACCTGTGCGGCCGGGGCCTGGTCGGCTCGGTGGACGATCTCGACCAGGTTTCCGACGAAGAACGCAAGATTCTCGATGACCTGGCGAAGCTCTTTGTGGACTCCGGCTACGATGTCGCCTGGCTGATCACCGGCATCTGCAAGAGCAAGGTCTACCAGCAGGCGGCGGCCGGCGAGCCGGGCGGGTACGGCGAAGGCTTCGTGCATCGTCCGCTCAAGACGCTGCTGCCCGAGCAGGTGTTCGACTCGCTGGAGCAGGCGCTCAACCTGCCGGTGGCGAGGATCGACAACGGTCCCCGGTTCAACGGAGAGCGGGACCAGTTTGTCGCCCGCATGAACGAATCGGCCGCCGAAACGCCATCCGATTACAAAGGCGGCATTCCTCAGGCCTTGATGTTGATGAACGGCAAGCTGACCGCCGACGCCACCAGCCTCGACAACAGCCGCACACTGCGTGCGGTAATCGAGGCCCCGTTCCTTGCGGACGAGGAGAAGATCGAGACGTTATATATGGCGTCGCTCACGCGGCGCCCCAGCGAGGAGGAGATGGCGTTTCTCTTGGAGCACGTACAGAGCAAGAAGGCCCCGCAGGAGCGAAAGCAAGCCTACGCCGAGATATTCTGGGGCCTGCTGAACAGCCCCGAGTTTGTGTTAAGCCGGTAAAGTAGTAGGCACACTCCGTGTGCCGTTTGCACTAATCGCGTTGACCCGATGTAGATCATTCTCTCGCTCGCGGACCGGGCGACTCGCATCAAAAGACGGCACACGGAGTGTGCCTACTACTTTGGGAGACGTCCCATGTCCTCGCAACCTCGTCTCACGATTCCCTTTGCCGCGTCTGCGTCCGATGCGCGGCGTCGGTTCCTGTCGCCGTACTCGCGTCGGGACTTTCTCGGCGTGAGTCTGGCGAGCGTCCTGGGCGTTTCCTTCAGCGGCTGGCTGCCGAAGTTGGCGAAGGCGGCGGAGTCGTCGCCGGAGGCCCGCGGCAAGTCGTGCATTCTCCTTTGGATGAGCGGCGGTCCCAGCCAGACCGACACCTTCGACCTCAAGCCCGGTCACGCCAACGGCGGACCGTTTCGGGAAATCGGAACCGCCGTTCCCGGCATTCGCATCAGCGAACACCTGCCGCGGGTGGCCAAGGAGATGAAGGATCTGGCGATCATTCGCAGCCTCTCCACCAAGGAAGGGGAGCACGGGTTGGCGACGCAGTTGATGCTCACCGGCTATCAGCCGCGGCAGGAGGCGGTGCGATATCCGACGCTCGGCTCGCTGATCTCCAAGGAGATCGGCCGGAACGACAACGACCTGCCGAACTTCGTCAGCCTCTCGCCGATGCGGATGGGGGATGCGGGCTTCCTCGGCCCCAACTACGCGCCGCTCACGGTGTCGGGCGCCAGCGACGATCCGAATGCGCGGGCGAATCTTTCCCTGGAGGACCTGGCGCCGCCGCGGGATCGGGACGAGGCGTCGCTCAAGAGCCAGTTCGACATCCTCCGCTTCATGCAGCAGAACTTCGCCGCCAACCACGCCAGCGAGGCGGTCCGTTCGCATCGCGCCAGCTACGCCAAAGCGATGCGGATGGTCGAGACGCAGGCCCGCCAGGCATTCGCCTTGGAAGATGAGAAGCCCGAGCTGCGGGACGCCTACGGCCGGAACCGCTTCGGGCAAGGCTGCCTGCTCGCCCGGCGGCTGGTGGAGCGAGGCGTGGCGTTTGTCGAGGTGGCGCTCACCGGCACGAACAACGCCTTGGGCTGGGACACGCACGGCGACAACTTCAACCAGGTGCAGTCGCTTTCCGAGGTGCTCGATCCGGCATGGTCCACGCTGATGAACGACCTTCGCGACCGCGGCCTCTTGGAATCGACCATGATCGTGTGGATGGGCGAGTTCGGCCGCACCCCGCGCATCAACCCGCAGAACGGCCGTGATCATTTCCCCGCGGCCTGGAGCGTGGTGCTGGGAGGCGCGGGAATCAAGGGGGGCCAGGTGATCGGCCGGACCAGCCCCAGCGGCGAGGAGGTGGCGGATCGGCCGGTGTCGGTCGCCGACGTGTACGCGACGGTCTGCCGCGGCTTGGGCATCGACCCGTGGCGGGAAAATATCTCGCCGGAAGGCCGGCCCATTCGCATCGTGGACAGCAGCGGAGACGCGATTGAAGAACTGGTGGGCTAGCTCGATCGTCTCACCCCCTGACGGCAACCACGCTCGCGACGATGAACAGCGGAATCGGAACAAGAACAGCAGCAGGCACGCAGCGTGTGCCGTTCCCTCGAGGTCCGGGTCGGCTATCAGGACCGATGGGGCGGACGGCACACGCTGCGTGCCTGCTGGTGTGTATGCTACTCGCCGGAAAGGCCGGCGCCCAGTCGCAATCGTTCCCCGTCACCAAAGGGCTGTCGCCTCCGCCGCCTTCGGATCGCCGCGACGTGCTGTTGATGCTCGACGGAGGTCCGCTCCATCTGCGATTGAACTTAACGCTCGGCGGGATGTCGCTGGTCGAGGCGCGGCGGCAGTACGTGGCGGAGTTGATCGCGTCGCTGGACAAGGACGAAGACGGCCGACTCTCGCGCGAGGAGGCCTCCGCGTCGCCCATATTGCGAACCAAGCAGCGCCCCAGCGCGCAAAAGTTTCTCCAGTCGCTCGGGGTTGCGACGCATCTGACGGAGCGCGACGTGGAGCAAACGGTCGATCGGCTGGGAGGCGCCCCCGTCGCGTATCGTCAGGACCTCTCGTCGTCGGAAAACGACGTGGAGGTGTTCAAGCTGCTGGACACGAACAACTCGGGAACGCTCGAGACGCCGGAGTTGGAGGCGGCCCGCGACTTGATCCTCTCCAAGGACAGCGACGGCGACGAGTGCGTCGCCTTTGAAGAGTTCTTCCCGCCGCCGCCGGCGCCCGATCCGCAACTGGTCGCGGCGACGCTGCCGGTCGAAACCACGCCGCCTCCGCTGGCCACCGTGGCCGACATGGTGCGCGACGTACGCGAGCCGCTCTTGCCGCGGCGGCTGATGATCACCTACGACAAGAATCGCGACGTGAAACTGACTTCCGCCGAGCTGGGCTGGACTGCTGACCGGTTCTCGGCGATCGACGTGGACGGCGACGGCATGCTCGACGGGGCGGAGGTTCGCCGCATCGGCGAAGGGACGCCCGACCTGGAGCTGTCGGTTGAGTTGAAGGCGAGCGACGCCGAAGGGGGACTGCTCGGCGTCGGCGGCGTCCGCGGAGAGCGGCTAGACGACGCGGGACGCATGGACTACGCGAAGCTCGCGTTCGCGGGCTCGGTGGTGACCTTCTCGCTGCGGAACCTCGATCCGATCGCCGAGTCGGTGGACACGGCCATGCAGCAGTTCAATCTGCTCGACAGCGACGCCAACGGTTATCTCGACAAAGACGAGACGAGCGAACGCATCCGCTTCGAGCGCGGGCTGTTCGACCTGATGGACGCCGACGGCGACGAAAAAGTCTTCGCCGACGAAATGGAGGCCTACGTCCGCGCCCGCAGCGAGCCGGCGGCCGCCACCTGCCGGATGAACGTGTACGACACCGGCTACGGTTTTTTCATGGCGCTGGACGGCAACGCCGACGGCCGCGTCTCGGTGCGCGAGATGCGGCGGGCGGCCGCGTCGCTGACGCAGCTCGACCGCGACGGTCAGCCGGGCGTCGGGCAGAAAGAACCGGTGCGGCACTTCCACATCGAGTTCGTCCGCGGCGGCTATCAGCTCTTCGGCCCCAGCGAGCAGCTCATCGCCCGGACGCCGGCGTTCCAGCAGCGGCGTCCTACCGGGCCCATCTGGTTTCAGCGGATGGACCGCAACAACGACGGAGACCTGACGTGGAACGAATTCCTCGGTCCCCGCGAGGTGTTTCACGAGTTGGACGGAGACACAGACCTGTTGATCGACCCGCAGGAGGCCGCGACCGCTGCGGGATCGTAATTTCGCAATTCGAGCAATGAACGCGCGCTGGCCGCAAGCGTCGCGCTTGCGGCCAGCGCGAGGCGCGGCAAGAAATAATTGACCTCCCATTACCGGAAACCCTCATGAACGACATCCAGACCGCCGCCAAGCCGGGCGCGAACCACTCGCCTCCCTCGTCCGAAGACGTGGCCGTCATCGCCCGCCTGCGGGAAGCCCGCGACCGGGTGAAGCAGGAGATGGCCAAGGTCGTGGTGGGGCAGCACGAGATCATCGACTCGCTGCTAATCGGACTCTTGTGCCGCGGCCACGTGCTGATGCTGGGCGTGCCGGGACTGGGGAAGACGCTCATGGCCCGCACGCTGGCGAGAACGCTTGACATGGAGTTCCGCCGGGTGCAGTTCACGCCCGACCTGATGCCGGCCGACATCACCGGCACCGACGTGATGGAGGAGGACCACAGCACCGGCAAGCATCGCGTCTCGTTCATGCAAGGGCCGGTGTTCACCAATTTCCTCCTGGCCGACGAGATCAACCGCACGCCGCCCAAGACGCAGGCGGCGCTCTTGCAGGCGATGCAGGAAGGGGAAGTCTCTGTCGGCCGCGAGACCTATCTCCTCAAGCCGCCGTTTTACGTCGTGGCGACGCAGAACCCCATCGAGATGGAAGGCACCTATCCGCTTCCCGAGGCGCAGCTCGACCGCTTCATGTTCAACGTGGTGATCGACTACCTGCCAGAGGACGACGAAGTAGAAGTGGTGGTGCGCACCACGGCCGCTCCCGGCCCGCCGATCGAGCCGATCTTCACCGGCGAAGACGTGCTGCGTTTTCACGACGTGGTGCGAAAGGTCCCGGTGGCGGAGGACGTGGTGCGTTACGCGGTGCGGCTGGCCTCCGCCAGCCGGCCCCATCGGCCCGAGTCGCCGGACTTTGTCAATCACCTGGTGAGTTGGGGCGCCGGCCTGCGGGCCGCGCAGTACCTGGTGCTGGGCGGCAAGGCGCGGGCGCTGTTGGCGGGGCGGGCGCATGTCGCTCCGCAAGACGTCCAGGCCCTGGCGGCGCCGGTGCTGCGGCACCGCATCCTCGTCAGTTACCGCGCCGAGGCGGAAGGCGCGTCGGTCGAGGACGTCATCGCCCGCCTGCTGGAGCACGTGAAGCCCGCCTGACCTTTCTCGCATGACGAACTTCATCGATCCCGCCGCCCTCATGCGCATCAAGAGTCTCGAGATGCGCGCCAAGGTGGTGGTCGAAGGCTTCTTCAACGGCTTGCACCGCAGCCCGTTCCACGGGTTCTCGGTCGAGTTCAGCGAGTACCGCCAGTACACCGCCGGCGATGATCCGCGGTATCTGGACTGGAAGCTCTATGCCCGCAGCGACCGCTGCTACATCAAGCAGTTCGAGGATGAGACGAACCTGCGATGTTACCTGGTGGCCGATCGCAGCCGCTCGATGGCGTACGGCTCGCAAGGATTCACCAAGTCGGACTACGCCGCCACGCTGGCGGCCACGCTGGGCTATTTTCTGACGCGGCAGCGGGACTCCGTCGGCCTCTTGACGTTTGACGAAGACGTGGTGGAGCTGATCGGCGCCCGATACCGGCCGGGCCATCTCCACCGCTTGATGCTGGCTCTGGAGCGGGAGACCGCCGGGACCGCCACCGATCTGGCGGCGCCGCTGGAGCGGATCGCGCAGCGGGTGCAGAAGCGCGGCGTGATCGTGCTCATATCCGACCTGCTGGCGCCGATCGACGCGCTGGAAAGGAACCTCGGCTACCTGCGGACGCGGGGGCATGAGGTGATCGTCTACCGCGTGCTCGACCCGGCAGAGATCGACTTTCGCTTCGACGCGCCCGCGATGTTTCGCGACCTGGAGTCGGGCCGCGAGGTATACATCGATCCGGAGGCGACCCGGCAGGATTACCTGCGGCGGTTCGGCGAGCACTCGGCGGCCATCGAGAAAACCTGCGCGAACCTGGGCATCGACCTGCACCAGTTCGCCATCGACCGCCCGCTGGAGCTATCGCTATTTGACTACCTCCACTCCCGCCAACGCCGCGGCCGGCAAGTAATGCGAAGCGGAAGAATGAAAGTAGGTCACTCGCGGAGCGGGTGATTCCCTGTTCGCGCGAGCGGGCGAGTCTACGACAGTTCGATTTATGGGATTCCTCACGCCACTTTACATTGCGGGCCTGACGGCGATCGCCCTGCCGCTGGTGTTCCACCTGATCCGGCGGACGCCGCGCGGGCAGACGCCGTTCAGCTCGTTGATGTTCCTCACGCCCTCGCCGCCGCGGATCACCCGGCGCAGCCGGCTGGATAACCTCCTGCTGTTGCTCCTGCGGGCGCTGGCGCTGGCGCTTTTGGCGATCGCCTTCGCCCGGCCGTTCTTCCGCGAGGCGGCGCAGTTTTCGCTCGACTCGTCGCAAGGCCAGCGTGTCGCGATTCTCGTAGACGCCAGCGCCAGCATGCGGCGCGGCGACCTGTGGCGGCAGGCGCAAGAGGAGGTCGCGGCGATCCTTGAGGAATTGAAGCCGACCGACCGCGTGGCGCTGTTCGCCTTTGACCGCGACGTGCGAACGCTGATGGACTTTGACGATCAGACGGAGATCGATCCGTGGCGACGGGCGTCGCTTGCGGCTCGGCGGCTGCGGGAAACGTCGCCGAGTTGGGCGGCGACCGACGTGGGGGGCGCGCTGGCCATCGTGGCCGATCGCCTGGACGCCCTCGATCAGGGACAGGCCACCGAGAGCGAACTTCGCCGGCGCCTGGTGCTGGTGAGCGATTTGCAGCAAGGCGCCCGGCTCGACGCATTGCAGGCGTACCAATGGCCCGACGGCGTCGAGCTGGAAGTCGAAACACTGACGCCGGTCGATCCCACCAACGCCGGAGTGCACCTGGCCGGCGGCGTGGTCGAAGAGGCGCCGGATTCGCCCGCGAGCGGCGGTCGCCTCCATCGCGTTCGCGTGGTGAACAACGAAGACGCCGTCGCCGAGCAGTTTCAACTGCTTTGGCTTGACGCCGAAGGGGGGCCGGTGGGCGATGCCACGTCGCTATACGTGCCGCCGGGGCAAAGCCGCGTGACGACGGTCGAGCGGCCCGAGGATTCCCGCGACCTGCGGCTGACACTCCGCGGCGACGCCCACCCCTTTGACAACACGGTCTACTTCGCGCCTCCGCTGCAGGAGGAAATTACGGTCGTCTACCTCGGCGCCGATCCGACCGATGACCCGCAAGGCGTGCTGTATTATCTGCAGCGGGCCTTTCCCGATGGTCCGCAGCGGGAGGTGGAGGTTGTCACCCCGCAGTCGCACGAGCCGCTGCAGTCACCCGGCGCGGCGCCGCCGAAGCTGGTAGTCATCGCACAGCCGCTTGACGAGATGCGTTCGGCCGAGGTTCGCCGCTATGTAGAGCGCGGCGGGCGGGCGCTGATCGTTGCCACCGACGTGGAGACAGCCGCGTCCGCCGCGCCGCTCTTCGCTCCGCAGACACTGACGGTGGAGGAAGCGGCGCCGGCCGATTATGCTCTCTTGGGCGAGATCGACTTCACGCACCCGCTGCTGGCGCCGTTCGCCGACCCGCGATACAGCGACTTCACCAAGATTCACTTTTGGAAGCACCGGCGTGTGAAGTTTGCGGAGAACCGTGGTGACGAGGAGGCGGCCGACGTGCGAGTTCTGGTGCGGTTCGACAACCGGGACCTCGCGCTGATGGAGAGCCGTCTCGGCGACGGCCGGGCTTACCTGTTGGCGACGAGCTGGCGTCCCGAGGATAGTCAGCTCGCCCG
>JAHWKS010000869.1 GCA_019347795.1 Planctomycetota bacterium
GATGCTCTTCCTGGTTGGCGATGTACTCCTTCAATGGTTCCACATGGCCGGGGCTGATCGAAAACGCGCCGTAGCCTTGCTGCCAATGGAACTTGTCGAGATTCGGCGCCTGCTGTTTGACCCACTTGGATGACTCGCGCTTCAGCTCCCGAACAAACTCCGCCACCGCGATATTCTTGGAAAGCCGCACCAGCAGGTGTACATGATCGGCGACCCCGCCGACAATGATTGAAGGCGACTGAAGGTTGCGGCACGTCCCAACGAGATACGCATGCGTTTCCGATCGGACGGTGTCGTCATGGAGGTAGGGGTAACGCTCCTTCGTGGAGAAAACAACGTGGGTGTAAAGCTGCGAAAGGGACTGCGGCATGGCGATGCTTCCACGATGACGAGGGCGATGGGAAAATCGCCGTGCATCGTAGCAATCTGGAGCTTCCGAGGCCATGATTACGCCGAAGGCGTTGTATTCCAAAGCCCAGGGTCGCGCAGCGCACCCTGGGACATCGATCGCGCCCAATCCCATTCAAACCCTGAAAGGGTTTCACAACGGGATCGGCGGCGCCGGTTTGTACAACCCTTTCAGGGTTGGATTCGGTGTGGCGGGGTTTTCGGTCCCAGGGTGCGCTGCGCGACCCTGGGCTGTGGAATAATAACGCCTTCGGCGTATGAGTTATTTCAGCGCTTGCACGATCTTCAGCACGTTCTCGCGCATCATGCCGATGTAGGTTTCGCCGGCGGTGTCGGGGGCGCCCATCGAGTCGGAGTAGAGCTCGCCGCCGACTTCCACGCCGGCCTCGCGGGCGATCTCGCGCACAATCTTCGGATTGACGCTCGTCTCCACGAAGATCGCCTTCACGCCGTATTGGCGGATTGACTCGACCGTCTCCCGGCGCCGCGCGGGCGTGATCCCGCCGCCGATCTCCTCCCCCGTGGACCAGCCGGCGGGAGAGGCCGACTTGAACCCGTACTGCCGGCAGAAGTAGTTGAACGCGTCATGGCTGGTGACCAGGATGCGGCGATTCGCCGGGACCGCGTTCACCTGCAACTGCACCCAGGCGTTGAGCGCTTGAAGCTGGCTCAGGTAGAGCGAGGCGCGGGCGCGGTACTCGGCCGCGTGCGCGGGATCGACCTTCGTCACCGCCGCCAGGATGTTGCGGACATAGACCGCCGCATTCGCCGGCGAGAACCAGGCATGCGGGTCTTTGTACGGCGTGCCGCCTTCCTCCAACTCCAGCGGCTCGACCCCTTCGATGCACGTCACCAGCTCTTTGCCCGCGTCGCGGGCGAGCGACTTCATCCAGTCTTTCCCCTCCAGGTGCCAGCCGTTCTCCAAGCACAAGTCGGCCTGGGCCACCAGCTTCACATCATCGGGCTTGATCTGGTAAAGGTGAGGATCCTGCCCCGGCGCCAGGACGCACTGCACATCCCAGCGGTCGCCGATCACCTGCCGCGTGAAGTCGGCCACTTGCGTAGTGGAGCAGACTGCCAGCAGTTTTTTTTCTTGAGCGGCGGCGTCGTTTGCGTTAGGGATAGACAATGCCGCAACCGCGGCGACTAGCCAGAAAGCGCGCATGGGTGAACGACTCCTCGGCGTTTGAGCGGCAGCAAATTTTGTTTTGAGTCACCTAAAACCACAGTAAGTCTAGATGCTGAAACCAGTTCGTCAAGAGGAATCCGGGCTTCCTCTTCGCCCCGAAGGGGCGCAGGCATGTAGCCAGGGGCGCCAGCCCCTGGAAAACTCGAGCGAAATAGGAGTCGCAAAGCCCCGAAGGGGCGACACCACCGGACAACCGCCTATTTCTGCCGCCCCTTCAGGGCTTCGGAACGGATGGGTCTTGGCTTTCACCCACGGGCTTGCGCCCGTGGCTACATGCCGTCGCCCCTCCGGGGCGGGTGGCGCCGCGTTTCGTAGAAGCATTCGGCTGGGGATGACGTTCCTGTCCCTCCTCGCCATGGCAGTCTCAGGTACGCGCGCCTCTGCCGAACCGCCGCCGAACTTCCTGGTCGTGCTCGCCGATGACCTTGGCTTTGGCGACCTCGGCTGTTATGGGCATCCAGTCATTCAGACGCCGAATCTTGATCGATTCGCGGCGGAGGGGTTGCGGCTGACCGACTGCTACGCCGCCTCGGCCAACTGCTCGCCGGCCCGCACGGGGCTGATGACCGGCCGGACTCCGTATCGCTGCGGCATTCACAACTGGATTCCGATGTTCTCGCCGATGCACGTCCGAGCGGAGGAAGTGACCATCGCGACGCTGCTGCGACGGGCGGGTTACAAGACGTGCCACGTCGGGAAGTGGCATCTCAACGGTCGGTTCAATCTGCCGGGGCAGCCGCAGCCGAACGATCACGGCTTCGACCATTGGTTCTCGACGCAGAACAACGCTCTTCCCAGTCATCGCGACCCGGACAACTTCGTCCGCAACGCCGAGCCGGTCGGCCGGCTGGAGGGGTATTCCGCACCGCTGGTGGCGGCGGAGGCGATCCGCTGGCTTCGTGAAGTGCGGGACCCGGAGAAGCCGTTCTTCCTCTTCGTCTGCTTCCATGAGCCGCACGAGCCGATCGCCACCGACGCGCGCTTCGCCGCGCTTTATCCGTCGCCCGACGATCCCACGCTGTCGGCCCATCACGGCAACGTGACGCAGATGGACGACGCCTTCGGCCGGCTGATGACGGCGATCGACGAACTCGGCCTGCGCGACGACACGCTGGCGTTCTTCACCAGCGACAACGGCCCGGCGATCACGCGCGCCCACCCGCACGGCTCCGCCGGGCCGCTGCGGGAAAAGAAGGGACACGTCTACGAAGGGGGCATCCGCGTGCCGGGGCTTCTTCGTTGGCCGGGCAAGACGAAGGCTGGCTCGGAATCGAGCGAGCCGGTGAGCGGCGTCGATCTGCTTCCTACGCTGTGTGAGATTGCCGGCATCCGGCCGCCGGCTGATCGCAACCTGGACGGCGCCAGCTTTCTGCCGATCTTCGACGGGGAGCCGATCG
>JAHWKS010000065.1 GCA_019347795.1 Planctomycetota bacterium
ACTCCTGGAGCCGTGTCCGCCAATTGTAACGGCCCGTCAGCAACCCGTATCGCGTCGGCGAGCAGACCGCCGAGGAACTGTGCGCGTCTGTAAAACTCATCCCTTGACGGACGAGGCGGTCGAGGTGCGGCGTCGGAATCATGTTTTCGGGATAGTGGGCCTGAACGTCGCCGACGCCGAAGTCATCGGCGAGGATCACGACGATGTTGGGGCGGTCGTCCTCCGCGGATGCCGCTCGCACACCGACAACGGAAATCGCCAACAGGGCGAGGAGTGTGACTTGCTGCACGATGCCAGTTACCTCACAAGCCAAAGGAACGATAACGCAGTGTGCCGCCCCCAAGATGATAACCGATCTTTTTGTCGTGTGCCGGCGCCCGACTAGGAAACTAGGATATCGCAATGATCTGATGCGAGGCTCTGCCCTCACCGAGTTCGGGGCGAGTGGAGCCAATTGGGTTGAGGAAGCATTCGGCGTCCTCTTCGACGACCATGCGCACGTAGAGAACCATGCTTGACCAAAAACTGGTAGTGATTCCCAAAACTTACATTCTTGCTTGACGGCGGCGCAACGGCGCCGTTGAATAGAAGCGGTGCGTGGGAGGACGTGCCCGTGCTTGAAGGTCGGCGTGCGTTGAGGCGCCGAGAGCACTGCCGGATCTATGAAGTCTGCCGCGAGTCGCCAGGAGGGGTCGCGTTCGGCGGCGGCTGACCGCGGACGGCGTCACACCAATCGAGGTAACGTTCGATTTCCGCCAAGGGCATTCCTTGAGCAAGCGCGGCGCGAATCGCCTCCTTCCGCTGGGAAGCCGATTTCGCGTCTGCCAATAACTTCTTTGCCTCTTCTTCGTGCGACATGCGTTTCCCATAACGATACCGCAACGCCGGGAATGCTGAAAGGCGATTTTCCTTGTGCCGCGAACCCGCTTAATCCGTGAAACGCTTCGCTCCCCCGCTCCGCCTGTCTTGCGGTCCGAGGGTGGTCCTCGCGGTCTCATTCCCGTCGCTCCGCAGTCGCGCACGCAACGCCGCCGGCAATTCGCCGTCGCAACTCTCCTGCTGGCCGGCGTGGGACTGTGGGCTCATTGGCCCGCGGTTCAATGGATCGTCGATCTCTGGAGAACCGAGCCCGATTACGCCCACGGGTTTCTCCTGCTGCCGGTGGGCGCAGGACTGCTGTGGCTTCGGCGCGAGAGGGTTCCGCGGGCGCCGCACGGCAGTGTGGGGGCGGGGCTGGCGCTCATCGGTTTGAGCGTGATTATGAAAACGGCGGGCATCGCTTTTTTCGTGAAACCGCTGCTCGGCTGGTCGCTCGTGGTGTGGCTGACGGGGGCCTGCTGTCTTCTCGGCGGCCGCCGATTGCTGGCGTGGTGCTGGCCGGCGCTGGGGCTGTCGCTGCTGTGCATTCCGTTGCCCTATCGCGCGGAGCATGCGCTGAGCCTGCCGATGCAGCAGTGTGCAGCCATGGTCAGCAGCGCCCTGTTGCAGTGCCTGGGAGAGCCCGCCGTGCGGGAGGGAAACGTCATTCTGCTTCGTGATTTGCGATTGGAGGTGGCGCAGGCGTGTAGCGGAGTGCGCCTCTTGATGGGGTTTGTGGCGCTGGGATACGTGTACGCAGTCGTGACGGGAGGCCCGCTCTGGCGGCGGGGATTCTTGGTGGCAGCGGCCGTCCCCATCGCCGTTTTGGCGAACGCCGCGCGGATCGCGGCGACGGGTTGGCTCGCAAGCCGATCCTCGAATGCGGAGTGGACCCTGCACCACGACGCCGCCGGCTGGGCTTCGCTCGTTGCGGCGGCCCTGATGAGCGGGATGCTCCTGTGGTTGCTCAATCGCATCGTCGTCCCGGTCGACGTGGTGCGACCGATCGATGTCGTTCGCCGATGAGGGCCGTTGCATGAAACTGACCGCCTCTTCGCCCCGCCGCCGAACGTGGACCGTCAACTACCGATTCGCAGCCGCAGCGCTGGCCGCCGCCGCGGCGGTCGTACTCGGGGCCGCCGCATGGCGCTCGCACCAGGTGCATCGCCTCGCGGACGCCCTGTTGCGCGAGGCCGACGACTGGGAGCGACGGCGAGACTGGCGCCGCGCCGCGGACGTCCTTTACCGCTACTCGCTCTTGCGTCCGGCCGACCGCCGCGCCGCCGTTCGCCGCGCGCGGGCGTTCGACGGCGCTGCCCGCGGCGAGGCGGAACAACGCCAGGCGGCTCAACTTTATCAGGCGGCGATTCAGGCCGCCCCCGACGACGCCTCGCTCCACCGCAGGCTGGCGGAGCTTCTGCTGGAAATCGGCGATTTTTCCGGCGCCTTGGTGCGGGCGGAGGTGCTGCTCACGCTCGAGCCGGACGACGCATCGGCGGTGCGCGTGAAGGCGCTGGCTTTGGCCGAGCAATTCGACCGCGGCGGCGCTGTCTCCCGGGCGATCGCCGCGAGCGAGCTGCAAGCGGCCCAGCGACGAAACCCGGAGGACGTCGGCCTCGCCTTTGTAACCGCCGATTTCCTGCGGCGCCATTCCTTGCCGTCGGAGTCGGGGCAGCGAGCCGCCGCCGACGCTCTGGTCGATCAGGCGGTTGCCCGCTTTCCCGACCGCGGCGACGTCCTCCTGTCGCGGCACTTTTACCGTGCGCGGCATCAGTTGCCCGGCGCCGAGGCGGATCTGACTCGAGCGATGGAAATCGCCCCGCACGATCCGGAAGTTTTGCTCGCCGCTGCAGCGCGCCGCGCCGATCGGGGCGATTGGGACGCAGCGGCCCGTCTCTACCGAGACGCGATCGACCGGGCGCCGCACGATCAGCGCGGGCCGCTCGGGCTGGGGGCCGTGCTGTTTGCCGCGGGTCGTCGCGACGAGGCCGCAGACGTCTGGCGGAGCGCGCTCCGCCGGCCGGGCGCCGGCCACAACGTCGCCACTCAGCTTCAACTGGCGCGGGCGCTGCTTTGTCTGGGTCGCCTGGCCGAGGCGGACGATGTGTTGCGGTCCGCGGAAACCGTTCTCGCTTCGGAACCCAGCGTGAGCAACGCCG
Source organism: Planctomycetota bacterium (assembly GCA_019347795.1). GTDB lineage: Bacteria > Planctomycetota > Planctomycetia > Pirellulales > Pirellulaceae > JAHWKS01. The sequence continues at coordinate 3,018 of JAHWKS010000065.1, forward strand.
AGACGGCGCGGCGTCGTCGGTGGTCGCTGGCGCTTCGAGCCGGCTGGCATCTCGCGCGCGAGGAACTGGAACCGGCCGCCGCGCTGCTGGAGCGGCAACTCCAGCTTTATCCGTCAGGTCGGGGCGCCGCCGCCCAGGACGAGCATTATGGGGTGCTTTTTCAGTTGGGAGACGTCTACCAGCGGCTGGGAAGGTGGAGCTCCGCCGCCCGCAGCTTCCAAAAGGCCGCTTCCCTTCGCTCCGACGCCGTGGCGCCGCGAGCGGGGCTGGCGGCGGCTTGGGAGTCTGCAGGACGATGGCGCCTGGCGGCGGGGGCGTATCGTGAGGTGATGAAGCTCGACCCGCACGATGGGAACGCCCTTTGCAGCATCATCGGCGTTTTGCACCGGCTGGCGGCCGCCGAGCCGGCGCCGGAAAGCGAGTCCGACCCTGCCGCTCAGCGGGACGCCTGCCTGAGCGAAGCACTTTCCTGGGCGAAGAAGGCGGTCGCACAACGGCCCGAAGACGCAATGGCGCACCTTCAACTTGGGCAGACGCTCGCCTTGTTGAGCCGCCGCGAGGAGGCGGAAGCGGCCTTCCTCCGCGCGGTCGAGTTCGGAGGGGGCGACCACCGCGTCCAACTCGGCCGCATTGCCTTCTATGCTCAGACGGGCCGCATGCCGCTTGCGCAGCGCACATTGGAAGAGTGTGCCGCGAGCGCGGCGCTGACGCCTGGGGCGCGGGCCTGGTTTCTGGCCCAAGGGCGTCGCGCGCTGGGCGAGCGTGCGGAGGCCCAGCGCCAATACTTCGAGGCCCTTCGCGCTGATCCGGAAAACGTTGTGCTGCAACAGCAGGTAAGCGATTACTTTCGTGGTCCCGACGCCGCGCGCTCGCGCTCGCTGCTGCGCCGGGCGTTGGCGCTTTCGCCGGCGTCGCGCTCGCTCCAGCAGTCGCTGGCGGCCCTGGAGTCGAGCGCGCGACAGGAGGCGCAGCCATGACGAAGTTCGCCTTGTGGTTCGGCGTGCTTGCGGCGACGGCGCTGACGGGCGTCTCCGGATTGATTGACGCCGCCCTCCGGCATCGCGAAGCGGCGGATGCCTTGATCCGCGCCGGCCAACGCATTGAGCGGCTCCCCGGCGATTTCGGCCGCTGGCGCCTGTTGAAAGAAGAGCCGCTGCACGCATCGACCGCCCACGAGCTTCAATGCCGCGGCTATGTGAATCGCTCTTACGTGCACCTCGACAACGGCGATCGCGTGAACGTGGCGGTCGTCGTGGGACCCGCGGGTCCGACCGCGGTGCACACGCCCGAGATCTGCTATTCGGCGCGGGAATACGAGTTGGCGGATCCGCCCGAGAAGCGCCGGCTGCGGGCGCCCGGCGCCGGCGAGCACGAGTTTCGGCGGGTTGGGTTCCGCTCCCGGCAACTTCCGTCGGCGACGCTCAGCGTCTATTATGCGTGGAGCGACGGCCGGGGATGGCAGGCGCCCGAGGCGCCGCGCTTGATGCTCACGCACCTTCCGAAGTTGTACAAGATTCAGGTCGCGGCCTATGCGGATCAAGGTGCGACGCCCGACCCGTGCGAGGCCTTTCTAAGAGACTTTCTCCCGATACTCGACTCCCGAATGCAAGAACCATAAGGAGTTCCACGATGCGGCGCTGGAAATTTGCTCCGGCAGTGCTGGGTGCGCTGCTTGCGGCAACGAGTTCTGTAACGGCCTTCCAGGCCGGCGTTAACGAGGAGGAGCAACAAGCGGCGCCGGCCGTCGAGGCGCCGGCGGAGGCCGAGCCGGGCACGGAAGTCGAGATGCGGGAAACGTTCGGCCTGTCGGATTGGCGCATCATCGCGCTCGGCCCTCTTCCGGGAGGCCGCACCTTCGCCGCCGCCAACGCGATCAACGATCACGGCTTGATCGCCGGATACGGCACGGACGAGGACGATGCCCGGCGGGCGGTCGTGTGGCGGCCCGTCGGCGAGGAAGAGCGATGGCGGATCGAGGAGCTTCCCGCGCCCGACGAAGCTCAGGCCCTCGGCGTCAGTGATACAGGGCTTGTCGTGGGGAGCAGCGGCGGCCGTCCCTATCTTTGGCGGTTCGACGCGGAGGCGAACCAGTGGAGCGGCGAGCCGCTGGGCGAGCGCGGCGCGGCGCACTGGGTGAACGAAGAAGGAACGATCGTCGAAGGAGTTGTTCCGCGGGACGATCAGGTCGCCTACCGGCGCTGGTCCCGCCACGAGGAGGGATGGCAGGCCGCGGACGCCGACCCGCCCGACATGTCCTTCCAGCTTTACGATCCGCGGCCCATCGGAAGCGGCGTCTTCTTTCTCGACTCCAATTCCTCCGGCGTTACCGTCGGCTACCGGGAGTTCGTGCAGGAGATTGCCGTCCCCCCGGAACTTGGAAAGGTTCACTTTCTGCAAGGGGCCCAAGAGCCGGCGCCGCCGTTGGCGGTTGCGGAGAAGGTCCAAGAGGCCATTGTAGCCATTCCCACCATCGGCCTGGTGTTCAGCGGCGTGGGGCCGGGGCTGGGAGCGCCGTCGGGCTTTCAGGCGGCGTTCTCTGCCACGGGTCCAACCGCGCTGCCAATCGGCGGCTTTGCCGGAGGCGCGGTCGTGGCGGGTGTCGGCGGCGGAGGCATCGGCGGCGGTGGAGGCGGTAATGGTGGAGGCGGTAATGGTGGCGGCGGTAATGGTGGCGGCGGTAATGGTGGCGGCGGTAATGGTGGAGGCGGTAATGGTGGAGGCGGTGACGGGAACGGCGGCGGCGGAAATGGCGGGCTCCCGCCCGGCGAAGTCATCCCCGAACCCAGCTCGCTGGTGATCTGGATGACGCTGCTCGTCGTCGGCCTGGCTTGCTTACTCGCCCGCTATTGGGGAGCGCCGCGCACCGTTCCGCCGCCAAAATACGGCGTGTGATTCATGAACCAGGCCCGGTTCCCTGTCGTGAGCGGCGGAGACCCCGCATTGCCGCCGAATACGGGGGGCGGCGGAGATTGCAGTTGCTGCTCCAGCCTCATCAGCGCCGCGCCTTGCTGCTGATTGAGCGCCTGCTGCTGCTGATACGGCCGCACGAACGTGTAATAATTGCCCACGCGGCCGAATCGCCCGGGGGTAGTCAGCGCCAAGTAGGGGCTGACGGCGGGCCGCTGCGGGATGATCGGACCTCCTCCGCGGTTGACGGCGTTGGGCGGCGGGACGGCGCCGATCTCGCTTGAGCAGCAAAACGACGCCGCAATCGCCAAGAGCAGGGGAATCCGCATCTCTTACCTCCTTCGTGTAAACGGGCGTCCGAAGATCGGCGCCCTCGTTCTCACGTCGCGAATGTCGTTCCGGGCTTGCGCCTTTTATCGGACGATCGCTTCGCCCGCGTGAAGCTGAGACGGCAGTCCGACGCACCTTTCCCTGCCGCACCGCGATACCGCGCACGGCGGCATTGGGGGACGGGGCGAGGATCATCGCCGCGCCGATTATGACGCAAATCAGAATCGTATGGGAATTGCGCCCCGTAGGAGTCGTAGGTTCGCCGCACGATTCTATTGCCGCGTTGGCCGCCGAGTGTCGATGGAGGCCGATGAACGCGTTGCGATCAACCAGACTGCCAATCATAGCCGATGGACCGGCGTGGGTTGATTGGCGCCGCAAATCGATTCCAAGGATGGTGCCATGGAGTGCAATCGCGCCCGCGGGTTCGGACGGTGGCTGCTTATGACAGCATGCCTTCTGGCTGCCGGATGCCAGTCGTTGGGCGTCGGCAGCGGAACTCCTTTGCCCCCGGTAGATGTTCCTCGGGAACTGAAGAAGGTCAGCCTTCCCGATTACGTCATTGAGCCGCCCGATATTCTGCTCATTGACGCCGTTGCGGTGCTTCCCCGCGGCCCTTACCGGGCGCAACCCCTGGATGTGCTGTTCATCGAGGCGACGCCGTCTTTCCCGGAGCAGCCGATCTCTGGGCAGTACACGGTGACGCTGGAAGGCTATGTGACCCTGGGGCCCGGTTACGGCGCCGTCTTTGTTGCAGGACTGACCATGCGCGAAGCGGCCGAGGCCATTCGGCGACACCTGGCCCAGGTGGTCGATGAGCCGTTCGTCTCCGTCACGCTGGTTCAGACCGCCGCATTGCAGCAGATTGCCGGCGAGCATCTGGTGGCGCAGGACGGCACGGTGAACCTGGGCGTCTACGGCCGCGTGCATGTGGCCGGAATGACGCTCGATCAGGCCCGCGGCGTGCTGGAGCAATACCTGTCGCAGTTCCTGCAACGGCCACGGCTGTCGGTGCGCGTGGCCGGGTACAACAGCAAGGTCTACTACATCATCACCGAAGGCGCCGGCTTGGGCGACGGCGTGGTGCGGGTTCCCATTACCGGCAATGAGACGGTGCTGGACGCGGTGGCTCAGATCCAGGGTCTCTCCCAGGTTTCGAGCAAGCGGATCTGGATTGCCCGGCCCGCCCCCGACTATGTGGGTTGCGACCAGGTTCTCCCCGTGGATTGGGTCGCGATCACCAAGGGGGGCGCGACCGCCACGAACTATCAGATCCTGCCCGGCGACCGCGTGTTCATTGCCGAGGACGAGCTGGTGGCCTTCAACACGTTCATCGACAAGCTGCTCTCGCCGTTCGAGCGGATGTTCGGCTTCACCCTGCTGGCGACCGAGACGATCCAGGCGATCAATCGCTTTCCGACAGGCGTTGGCGCGGGGGGGGTTATTGCTCCCTAATTGCGGCGATCGACAAGACGAGAAACACGGGCCGCACGTTTGGCCCCGCCTGGTTTTTCCGCGGCTCCTGGGCCTTTATGGATTTTGCAATGTCCAAATTCAAATCACGAACTGCGATCAATTTGGCGGCGGCTGCCCTGTCCGTCGCGTGCGGACTGGGCGCCGTCTCGCTGGGCGCCCAGGAGAAGATGCCCTGCGGACCGACCGGCTTCACCGGCTGGCTAGGTCACCACTTCTGCGTGGGACGTCATTGCCGCGGCGGAGTCCCGCACGGCACGGAGTGCACCTGCCCGCCGCAAGGGCCGTTTTTCGGCCACTTTCCCACGTGCTGGCATCTCTGGCCGGCAGGCTGGACCGGATGTCCGGTGCAGGATTGGTCATGCGCCGTTCCCCCAGAGGGCAGCATGATGCTGCCGGCCGGCCCCGGAAATTATTATCTGCCCGGCGAGATTCTCGAGGCAGCGCCTCCGGAGCCGACTCTCCCGCCGGCGGACGATCTTCCCGATGGGCTTCCCGCCCCCTCGTCCAGCGCGCTCCGCGCCGCGCCGCAGAGCCGCGCGACCGTGAAGCCGTCCCTGCTCGCTCGCGTGAAGGAGCTTACCCAACGAAGCTCCGTTCGCGGCGGGAGGGCAACGATTGCCTTTGCCGAGTTCTCCGAGGAAATTCGGACCCAGCCGACGCCAACGCAGTCAGCGCCGACGCAGTCAGCGCCTACGCAGTCAGCACGGACGCAGTCAGCGCCGACGCAGTCAGCATGGACAAGATCAACGCGGACAAGATCGGCACGGACAAGACCAACGCAAATGTCGCAGCCGGCGCCGATGCCGGCAACGTCGGACGACGGCTACCTCGGCGTCACCATCGTGGAAGCGAAACGCAACTACTAAAGGCCGCAGCCACCCGATGCGCGGCGCCCGCGATTGCCTCCGCGCTGAAAATGACGACAGCATCGACTGCTCGCTTGGCTTTACGCCCTGCTTACATTGATGGCGCGGCAGCTTCTTGTGCGGGCTTCTTGCCCCCCTCAAGCGTACTCTGTAGTGGATTTCGCGACTTGACGGCCGCCGGCGCTGCGCTTCATCATTACGCAAGTTTTGCCTAAACACCCTCGGCAGCCTGGCCGTTAAAGTCTGCGCGTGCGATGCAGTTTCACTTCGGAACTGCTTTCCCGGCAGACGATCTTGGCGGGTTCCTCGCGTCTTCAGATTGTGGGCGCGATGGCGGCGCGCGGCGTAGAGGGAAAGGAAGAACAAATCTTTGTTCCAAGGGGAAATCATCACGTTCTTGACGGCGCGGGCCGCCCCTGTCACGGCAAGTCCCTTTTCAGCGCGGCGTACTTGCGCGTCCAAGCTTTCCTCGTCGCGGCGCGGCATGTGTCTTGCATTCCGCTCGCACCACCCCGTCCGACGCTTGCCGGTCGGCGGCGGTTTCCTGCCGATCCGCTCCGTCCGGGTGGTCAACGGCAGGTCATTGTGGAGCATTCCGTACCAATTTGTTTCTTCAGGCCCCGCCCTCACAGCACCGCCTCAGCACGCACTCCAAGTTGCCTCTGGGATCTCTGCTCCCGCGATTCGCATGATACGCAGAACGGCGTCTTTGCGCGCTTCTGTCGGCGACGGAGCGCTGGGGCCAAATGTCGCAGTTGAACAGGAGAACGAAAACTGTGGAACGCAGTGACAGCGCCGTTGCACTGCCGGCGCCTAACGGACGCCCGCCCGCGGTCCGATCGCGGCGAGAATTCGCTCTCGACCGAGGCGTCACTCGCTCCGGCGAACCAGGCGACGCTTCGTTGACGCTCTCGGAATTGCTCCACATGGTCGGCCGGTGGTGGGCGCCGGCCGCCGTGCTGGGCCTGTTGCTGGGCGCGGGAGGCGCGGCGTTGGTGTGGTACCTCTTTGAGCCCAAGTATGAGGCCATTGCATGGCTGAAGGTCGATGCGCGGCCGACGCACCTGGCGTTCGAGGAGTCGCGTCAGCAGGCGGACCCCTTCCTGCTCACGCAAATGGAGATCATTCGCAGCCCGCTGATCCTGGACGCCGCCGTCCAGCGCCGGGAGTTTCTGCTGCTCCCGGGCATGCAAGAGAAGCCTGCGCCGGCCGAGTGGTTGGCGCGCAAAATCGGCGTTCGGCAGGTCGGGCAATCCGAGTTGCTCCAGGTGTCGTTGGAGCACCCGCGACCGGCAACGTCGGCGGCGGTCGTGAACGCCGTGGTGGATAGTTATCTCGATCTCCAGTTGGAGCAGAGCGAGCGGCGCACGCGGCATGTGATTGAGCTCCTGGAGGAGGAGAAGACGCGCCGCGCGGAAGAGCTGGAGCAACTGCGGGCGAAGGTGCGGGACATTGTCGAACAACAGCCGGAGTTGGCCGCGTCGGGGCTTTCGTCGCTTGGCGCGAGCGATTCCATCGGCGACCTCCAGAATCAACTCATCGCCCTGGAGGTGGAGAGCGAGGTGCTGAAAGCTCAGCTCGAATCGGGACAAGGCGACGACCCCCCGGCGCCCATCGCCGCGGTCGAGCTGGCCCTGGACCAGACGCCGCAAGTGCAACGGATTCACGAGCTTCTGGGGGAAAAGCAGGCCTTGCTCGCCGAAACGCGATCGCTTTCCGTCCGGGGCGACGCCACCCCCGCCGTTCGGCGGCTGGTCACGGACGTGGCGTTTTACGAGCAGGAGCTAAGCCGCATCCGGGAGCGGCTCCGACCCCGGGTCGCCGAGGCGATTCGCCGCGAAGCGTCCCTGGTTCGCGCGGAGGAGCTCGAGCAAATCCACTTGGAGCTTGCGGCGAAGGAAACGCTCCGAGAGCGGCTTAGCGAGCAATTGACCGAAAAGCTGGAGAACGGCGGGACCGCGGGGCCCTGGGCGCTCGAGCTGCAGTTCGCACAAACCGAATTAGCGCGGGCCGAGGCAGTCTTCGCGCAGATCGCCGATCGCGCGGAAGCGCTGAGCACGGAGATTCGAGCGCCAAACCGGGTGTCGGTGATCCGCCGCGCGAGTCTTCCCACGCGTCCGGTGGAAACTCTGCCGATTCCCAAAATGGCGGCCGCCGCTCTGGGAGGGTTCTTTCTCCCCTTCCTGTTGTTTGTCGCGCTGGAGCGGCGGCTCCGCCGCGTGGGCGAGTCGCACCAGTTGGAGCGCGACGCCCATCTGCCGGTCATCGGAGAAGTTGTGAAGCTTCCGGAACGCTGCTATCGGTCGGGCCGGGAGTTTCCCCGCCGGGTGGAGAAGCAACGCCGCATTTTTGAGGAAAGTATCGACTCCCTTCGCATGCGTCTGCTGCTGTCCGACGAGTTGCGGGAGCTGCAGACGCTGACCGTCGCCAGTGCGGTAAGCGGCGAAGGCAAGACCCGCGTCGCGGCCCACTTGGCCGTCAGTTTGGCGCGGGCTACGAACAAGCTGGTGTTGATCGTCGACGCCGACCTGCGAGCGCCGGAGATCCACGCGTTGTTCGAGGTGGACAATGACATCGGACTGGCCGACGTGCTGGACGGCAAGTGTCCGCCCTCGGCGGCCATCGCCGCCACTTGGTGCTCCAATCTGCACGCCTTGCCGGCAGGGCGAGCCGCGAAGAGCCCCTCGGTGCTGTTCAGCGGCGAAGCACTCGCGGATTGCCTCCAGCAGCTGCGGGAGACCTACGCCTATATCATCCTCGATTCGCCGCCGGTATTGTCGGCCAGCGAAGCCTTGGTCGTGTCCAAGGCCTCGGATTCCGTGCTCCTGTGCGCCATGTGCGACGTCAGCCGCACTCCTCAGATCAAGCTCGCGTATGAGCGGCTGTCGGCGGCAGGCGCGGACACCTTGGGCGCGGTGTTGAGCGGAGTGCCGCGTCGGACATACGCGCGCACCTACGGCCGCTATGACGCGCCCCCCGTGGTCGTCTCCTCCGTCCCCCGCGACGCCGCGGGCGAGGAGTCCGCGGAGCAAGGCTCAGTGGTGCGAAGACCTCGATAGTCGGCGCGGGCGCCGCGGCGCGCCCTGGTTGTTGTCGTGCGGGCTTGCCCTTACTTGAAGCACAACTTTGATTTTCAGCAGGAGGCCCCTGGGTGTCGTCCAATACGTCTTCGCCGATCCCGGCCGCGGAGCTCTGGGGAGAGAGGCACGAGCGCTGGACCCCGTGGAGGATCCTCTTGGGGCGGCTGGGGGCGATCGTGCTGCTCCTTGCGGCCGCGCCGGTGATCGGCCTGGCCTGCCTACTGGTGCGGCTGACGTCGCCGGGGCCGGCCATCTATCGGCAGGTGCGGCTCGGCGCCGGCGGCCGGGCATTCGTGCTCTATAAGATCCGCACCATGGTCGTTGACGCGGAGCGGAAGACCGGCGCCGTTTGGGCGTCGGCGAACGATCCTCGCGTGACCCCGCTGGGTCGGGTGCTCCGTGCGCTTCACATCGACGAGCTGCCGCAACTGGTGAACGTGATTCGGGGATATTT
>JAHWKS010000870.1 GCA_019347795.1 Planctomycetota bacterium
ATCGGCGGTTCGCCGAGGAGCAACTGCGGCGGCTGCGGCTGGCCAACCCCCGCTTTATCCGCGTCGTGCGGAATGCGCAAGGCGAGCCGGAGTCGTTGGAGACCTCCATCGCCCGCTACACCGGCAAAAACGCCGCCGGCGAGACGGTGACGGTCGATCTGGTGAGCGCCATCCATGTCGGAGACCGCTCCTATTTCGAGCAGTTGAATGAGGAGTTCGAGAACTACGACGTCGTGCTCTACGAGCTGGTGGCGCCGAAGGACGACGCCATTCCCATGCCGGGCCGCCGCTCCCGCAACGCCGTGGGCGACATCCAGCGGGTCATCAAGGACCTGCTGGGCTTCGACTACCAATTGGACGCGATTGACTACAGCGGCGAGACCTTCATCCACGCCGACATGACCCCCGAGGAGCTATCGGCCGAGATGAAAAAGCGGGGCGAGACGCCTCTGACGATGTTCCTGCGGGTCTTCGAAAATTTGCAGAAGGCCCCGGTGGCAGAAAGCGAGCCGCTCACCGAGGAAGACCTGGTGCTGATGCTGTTCCGATTCGCCAAGAATCCGTCGCTCACGCTGCGGCGGGCGATGGCCGGCCAGATGGAGGACGTGGAAGGATTCATCACGGTGTTCGAAGGCCCGGGCGGATCGGCCATTCTCACCGGCCGTAACGACGCCTCGCTCAAGGTGCTGCGCGAGCAGATCGAGCAAGGGGAGCGGACCATCGCCATCTTCTACGGCGCCGGCCACATGCCCGACCTGGAGAAGAAGCTGAAGCAAGACTTCGGCCTTAAGCTCGAAAGCGAACGCTGGATCGAAGCCTGGGACATGCGCGAAGGCGCCCCGCTGCAACAACTGCTGGATCAGTAAGACTCTTTCCCTCTGGGATCATCGTGATGTGTGATCCGACCACGGACCCGCGTCGGCTTCGTGGGGGCGCCGCGCTTCTTTTAGGAGGCTGGTCAGGTCGCGAAGTTGCTGGGGCGAGAGGTGGCCGAGCTGCCTCTGGTGGCAGCGGCGGACGGGCTCGTCGAGTTCGCGGAGCAGCTTTAACCCTTCCGCGGTTATCTGCAACTCGACCACACGGCGATTTCCAGGAGGGCGGCGTCGCTCGACCCAGCCGCGCTGGACAAGCTTGTCCACCAGCCGCGTGATGTCCGGCGCCCGCGACACCAGCCGCGCCGCCAGGGCGAGCGTGGGGAGAGACGCGGGATGCTCGCCGCGCAGGATTCGCAGGGCGTTGTACTGCTGGGCGGTCAGGCCGAAATCGCCGAAGAGGGCGTCTTCCTCCGCCCGCAAACGGTCGTACGTTCGCCACAGGTTCAGGTAGACTTCCTGCTCGGGCGAGTCGAAATGGGGTGGGCGGCGCATCGATGCGGGTCCTCGGAGAGTCGCCTCATCCTAGCGGCGCCGCCGGTATTTGTGAAATCAAAGGAAAAATCGCGCCGCGGTGGGTTTTGCGTTGGAAAGAACCGGCCGGCTCCGAGACGATAATCGTCGCAACCTCTTCTTTACACTGGGTTTGCGCACCAACTTTGTGCGGCCATCGAACTGTCTCTGCCGAGAAACAAAGTTCGCATCACGGTGTTTTTATCCGTAGAGCAGTTGGGCGCGTTGAACCTCACTCAAAATACCGTAAACTAAAGGTTCCTCCCAAGTTAAGCATCCCAGGGTGACGGCCGAACCCGGGCCCCGCCGTATACATCAAGCCGGCTTCATTCATGCTGCCGTTTTAACGCTATGCCGTTATTCTCTTTCGATTGGCTGCGCCGCGCGCCCACGACACTCGCGTTGGCGATTTGCGCCACGGCGATTGTGAGCGTGTCGAGCTCCGCCGCGGAGCCGCCGGCCGACGTGCTGTCGGTGTTCGAGAACCGCTGCTTCACGTGCCACGGCTACGGGGCCGAAGAAGGGGAGCTTGCGCTGGATCCCCTCTTAGGCGACGGCGACCGCGCCGCCAATCACGACCGTTGGCTGGCGGTATGGAAGAACCTGCGTGCCGAGATGATGCCGCCCTCGGGCGAGGACCAGCCAACGCTCGAAGAGCGGGCGCGCCTGGTGGAATGGATCGAGCGGGGCGTATTCCAGTTGGATCCGCAGAACCCTGATCCCGGCCAGGTCACGATTCGGCGGCTTAATCGCGAGGAGTATCGCAACAGTGTCGACGACCTGCTGGGGGTGGACTTCGACGTGAAAGAGGAGTTTCCCCCCGACGACACCGGCTACGGGTTCGACACCATCGGCGACGTGCTCAGCCTCTCGCCGCTGTTGATGGAGAAATACCTGGAGGCGGCCGAGGAAGTCGTTTCCAAGGCGGCCGGGTCGGAAGGCCCGCGCGATCCGGCGCGGACGGTGTGGGCGGATCGCTTTCCCGGCCACAAAGAGGGAGAGCCGGGGACGTGGAATCCGCCCGAAGGGCGCGAGAAGCGGACGCCGCTGGCTCGGGAGATTTTGCGAACCTTCGCCGATCGCGCCTTCCGCCGCCCGGTGGATGAGCCGACGCTCGACCGCTTGACCGAGATGGCGATGGACGCCGACGAGCAGCCCGACATGCTCTTCGGCGATGGGATCGCTCATGCAATGACCGCAATCCTCGCCTCGCCGCGGTTCCTGTTCCGGGCGGAGGCGCAGCCGGAGCCGAACAACGCGGGCAAGACGGTGCGGCTGGATGAGTTCGCCCTCGCGTCGCGGCTCTCGTACTTCCTGTGGAGCTCGGCGCCCGATGCGGAGCTGTTCGAGCTGGCCCGCCAGGGGAAGCTCCGCGAGAATTTGCGGCCGCAGGTGGACCGGATGCTCGTCGATGACAAGGCCGAGCGCCTGGTGCGCAACTTCGTCGGACAATGGCTGCAAACGCGGGATGTAGAGAACGCCAACATCGATGCCCGGCGCGTGCTCGGCTTTCGCTCGCGGATCGATCCCAACCGGGTCTTCGGCCGCAGCGTGCGGCGGGCGATGCGGAAAGAAACGGAGATGCTCTTCGCGCAC
>JAHWKS010000871.1 GCA_019347795.1 Planctomycetota bacterium
ATATCCCAGCGCCCGCACCTGCTCCAAATCCCGCCCGGCGCCGCTGGTGATGAGTCCGGTGGAGCCGAAGGACTTGTAGGTGGAGCACATCACCTCCCCGAACGTGGCCGCCACGGGCGGGTCGTCGAGGTCCTGGAACACCACGACCGCTGGCCCGGGGAGTTGCGTGAACTGATCGAGCTGTTTCTGAATGCTCCCGTAGGCGTCGCCCCCCAAGGGCGGACAGTCGCTGCGGAAGCAGGCGGTCGCGGCGAAGCCGACCATCGGCGGCATCTCGGGGAAATTCGACTTGATCGACGCGTTCATGTACCCGTAGTTGCACGGCCGGATATGGAACAGCTCGATGATGTTGCAGATCGTCGGCGTGTCGAACGAAGCCAGTTTCTCCAGGGTAGCGGCGCTGATGGACATCGATATTCCCCAAGGTTGACGGCGATCGAGCGAATTCCTCCCATAGCCAAGGCTCTTCGGGCCGGCCGCCATTTTGGAACGCCGCCGCCTCGCATGTCAACGACCAGCCGACGATCAGAGCGGACCAGCCACGTCCGAAAAAAAAATTCGCCCAGACACTTCTAAAAAACCAAAACTTCCGGTACAATGCGCATGCTGTGAGCGTCGGACCTTCTCATTCCCTTCTCCCCGGGAGCTTCGTCATGACGCCTTTGAGTGATCGCCGCGCGTTGCTTGGGCTGCGGCGGGTCCTCGGCCTGCTCGCGCTGTTCGCGTTAGTTTCGCCCGCGACCGCAGGGGAAGCGATTCCCGAGACGGCATCGGCGTCCGGTCCTGATTTTCGCGCGACGGCGGCGCGGGTGGATGAACTGCTCGCGGCTCGATGGCGAGAAGAAGGAGTCACCCCGGCGACGCTCTCCGACGACAGCGAGTTCCTGCGCCGCGTGTACCTCGACCTCACGGGCGTGATTCCTCCCGTGGCCGAGGTGCGGGCGTTTCTGAACGACGACTCCGCCGATAAACGCCAGCGCCTGATCGAGCGGCTGCTGGCGTCCCCCGCACATGCCACGCACCTGGCCACCACGTGGCGGAACATCATGCTGCCGGCCGGCTTTGAAACCGGCGACCTCAACAGCGTGCTGGGAGTGCAGAACTGGCTTCGCAACCGCTTTGCGGAGAACATGCGGTACGATCGCATCGCGTCTGAGCTGCTGGTGGCCACCGGCGGCAGCGAGTCGGGTCCCGCCTTGTTCTACACCGCGCTGGAGCTCAAGCCCGAGGAGCTGGCGGCCAATACGGCCCGCATCTTCCTCGGGGTGCAGATTCAATGTGCCCAGTGTCACGATCATCCCTACGATCATTGGTCGCAAGAAGACTTCTGGGGATACGCCGCCTTCTTCGCACAACTGGAGCGGGCCGGCGGCGAGCAGCCGGGGATGATGAACGTCGCGCTGGTGGATCGAAACCAGGGAGACGTGACGCTCCCCGACACCGAGCAGGTGGTGCTGCCGCGGTATCCCGAAGGTCGGCTCGCCAATCCGGATGAGGGGGGCTATCGGCGGCAGCAGCTTTCCATCTGGCTCGCCTCACGGGATAATCCCTATCTCGCCCGGGCGATGGCGAACCGCGTTTGGGAGCGGCTCTTCGGTCGGGGGTTGGTTGAGCCGGTCGATGACCTCGGCCCTCGCAACCCGCCCAGCCATCCGGAGATTCTGGAGGAGCTGACCGAGTTCTTCATCGAGAGCGGCTTCGACGTGCGGATGCTCTTCCGCACGCTGGCCAACACGCGGGCGTATCAGCTTTCCAGCCGCGGCGAGTCGGAGGAAGCCCCGCGGCCGGAGTTGTTCGCTCGGATGATGGTGAAGTCGCTCACGCCGGAGCAGCTTTACGACAGCCTATCGCAGGCGGCGCTGCGGAACAGCGTGGGAATGGGAATGGGCGGCGCCTCGTCCAGCCGCCTGTTCGACCCGCAGCGGCGCGAGTTCCTGGCGCGGATGCAGACCGCCAGCCGCTCGGCGGCGGAGTTCGAAGCGGGCCTGCCGCAGGCGCTGATGTTGATGAACGGCCGGGTCATGGTCGAGGCGACCGACAGCAACAAGAGCCGGATGATCGCCGCCCTCGACGCCCCCTGGTTCACCGATGAGCAGCGGCTCGAGACGTTATTCCTGGCCGCGTACGCCCGCGAGCCAAGCGACGCGGAGCGCGACCAGTTTTTGAATTACATTCGGGGCGCCGACGAAAACAATCGCCGCCAGGCGCTGGGCGACGTGTTTTGGGCGCTGCTCAACAGCGCGGAGTTTGCGTTGAATCACTGAGGCGGGAAGGGAGGGTTGGAGTGATGGAGTGTTGGAGTGTTGGAAGAACATTACCGATTCCACAGATTCCAGAGTTCTCACTTACCACCCATTACTCCATTTCTCCACCACTCCATTACTCCACTCCACCACTCCATTACTCCCTCCCCTCGCCGCCCGCGACCACGAACCCGTTTTGAATCGAGGCCCTCTCATGCGATCTCCTTCCCTCTCTCGTCGCGACGCTTTGCGTAATTCCGGCTTGGGGCTGCTGGGCGCCAGCCTCAGCGGGTGGTTTCCGCTTTTGGCGGATCAGGCGGCGGCTGATCCCAAGCGGAAGCGGCATTGCATCCTGTTGTGGATGACCGGCGGTCCCTCGCAAACCGATACCTTCGACATGAAGCCGGGGCACGCCAACGGCGGCGAGTTCAAGGAAGCCGCCACCAATACGCCCGGAGTCCGGTTCAGCGAGCATCTGCCCAAGCTCGCCCAGCACGCCGATCAAATGGCGATCATCCGCGGTCTCTCCACCAAGGAAGGAGATCACGGCCGCGGGACATTTCTCATTCGCACGGGACAACAGCCGGGCGGGCCGCTGCGGTACCCGACCATCGGCTCGCTGCTTTCCAAAGAGTTGGGCGACCCGGCGGCGAGTCTGCCGAACTACGTCAGCATCTCTCCCTACACGGCGTTCAACCCGGCCGCCCACAGTCCCGGGTACTTGGGACCGCGATA
>JAHWKS010000066.1 GCA_019347795.1 Planctomycetota bacterium
TGCCCAGGGAGCGGGGGCGGAGGGCATCGGACAGAGCCGGCGGCGGGTGTTCAATCACATCCTCGGTCAGCCGAGAGGGGAGCTCGCGTTCCATGTCCAGAAGCGCACTAAAGACCCTCGATTCCAGATCCCCGCGGGAGTCGATCTTGAGGTCGATGGGAATCTCTTCTGGAGCCGCAAAGACGGAGCAGCGCTGGCGGCCGGCGGCCTGCCGGCTCACTGGAGCGAGGTGGCCCCGAAGGACCGGTTCGCCGATCCGATCTTCGTAAGCAACACCGGCGATTTCCGCCTTCGAGCGGAAAGTCCCGCAATCAACCACGGAACGGAGATTCCGTCCGAGTGGGAAGACCCGCTTCGCGAGCAGGATCGGGACGCGCCGGACATCGGCGCCTTTCCTTCAGGCGCCAAGCCGTGGAGGATAGGCGTCCACGGGCGGCTCACGGCTTTTCCCGGGTGACGCGAACACGCCCCCCGGCGCCCTCGCCGGCCGCGCTGCGTCGATCAGTCGATCAAGCGGGTGACTTCAACTTCGGCCTCGAATCGAAACGCCTATTGCGAGGGACTTCCGCAATGTGGAAAGCGTTGGTTATCGCCGGATGCACGGGATTTTTGATACACGAGACTGCCGTGGCGCAGCTCCGCGATCGGCCGTCCGGCGATGTCTACAAAGCCCGTATCGCACCGCACTGGTTCGACGGCAACAACCGTTTTTGGTATCGCAACGAGCTCCGCGGCGGCGTGCGCGAATTCATCGTCGTGGACGCCGTCAAGGGGGAGCGGAAGCCGGCGTTCGATCACGACCGTCTTGCAAGGGCGCTCCGAGAAGCCGGCGTGGACGACGTTCAGGCCGACCGCCTGGAGTTGCATGGGTTGGAGTTTGACGCCGCGGCCGGAGCGATTTCCTTTCGTGCGGGCGGAAAGGACTGGCATTGTGATCTGGAGACGTATGAGCTCGCTTCCATCGACCCGAGCGACCGCGACGCCGACCGTGATCGCTTTGCCATTTATCCCGGTGATGCGCCGCGGGCGAGCACGCGCACGGGAGCGGAGACGGAGCTTCGGTTTGTGAACGAGACCAACGGGGAGGTCGAGCTGTTCTGGCTCGACAATCGCGGCCAACGGCGCAGCTATGGAGTCTTGGCGCCGGGCGCCGAAAAGCAGCAACACACCTATGCCGGGCACGTGTGGCTCGCGGTCGACGGCGGCGACGCGATCGCCGCGTTTCAGGCGGAAGAGCAGCCGCGGAACGCCGTCATTAGCAGCCGGCCGGTCCCACGACGCTCGCGGGGCGGCGAATCGCGTCGGCGTCGCTCGTTCGATGGCGACACGTCGCCCGACGGCCGGTGGCGCGCGCTGGTTCGAGACGGCAATGTGTTCATTCGCGCCACGGAAGGCGAGGAGGAAGTGCAGCTCGGCGAGGACGGAAGTCTGGACAACAGCTATCAGATGCTCCAGTGGTCGCCCGACTCGCGCACGCTGGTAGCCTTTCGCGTCGAGCCGGGAGAGCAAAAGGAAGTCTTTTTGATTGAGTCATCCCCGCGCGGCGGAGGCCGGGCGGTGTTGCATCAACGTCCCTACGCCTTGCCGGGCGACAAATTCGCATCGTACGAGGCGAACCTGTTTCAACTGCTCGCCGCCGAAGATGCAACGGACGAAGACGAATCGGAATCTGGTTCCCACTGGCGGATGATGAAGCCGGATGTGGAGCGCGTCGATTTCGGCCGCCCCCGGGTTCGCTGGCGCCGCGATGGCCGCGCGTTTACGTACACCAAAGTCGATCGCGGCCATCAGCGGCTTCGCGTCATCGAGGTCGATGCCCGCTCGGGCCGTTCCCGTAATGTGATCGACGAGCAGACCGACACGTTCATTTGGACCTCGCACACGGAGAACGTCGGCGTAGAGCCGGTGACCTGGCTCGAAGAAAAACCGATGAGATCATCTACGCGTCGGAGGTTGACGGCCGGCGGCATCTGTACTTGATCGATGCGACGGCGCCGTGCGAAGACGCCGACGCCGAGCCGCAGGTTGCCGCAGGCGGGAAGCGGCTGTTCGCGCCCGGCCTGAAGAACCAGATCACCCAGGGCGAGTTCGTCGTCCGCGGCGTAGACCGCATCGATGAAGAGCGCCGGCAGATCTGGTTCCGCGCCGGCGGCGCGAACGCAGATCAGGATCCGTACTTCATCCACTATTATCGCGTCAACTTCGACGGCAGCGGCCTGATGGCGCTCACCGAAGGGGACGGCAATCACTCCGTCCAGTTCTCGCCCGATCGCCGCTTTCTCATCGATACGTATTCACGCGTCGATATGCCGCCGGTCCACGAGTTGCGCCGGGCCGAGGACGGCGCGCTGGTTTGCCGGCTCGAAGAGGCCGACATTTCTGAGCTTTGCGAGTTCGGCTGGAAACCGCCCGAGGTCTTCGTGGCCAAGGGCCGCGACGGCATCACCGACATCTGGGGCGTCATCTACCGCCCGCGCGAATTCGATCCCCAGCGAGAATACCCCGTCGTCGAAGAGATCTACGCCGGACCGCAGGGCGCCTACGTTCCCAAGAGCTTCAGTTCGCGAAGCCGCTACGCATCGCTGACCGATCTCGGCTTCATCGTGGTGAAGATCGACGGCATGGGAACGGCCAACCGCTCCAAGGCCTTCCATGATGTCTGCTGGCGGAACCTGAAAGACGCCGGGTTCCCCGACCGCATCTCGTGGATGAAGGCAGCCGCGGCGAAGCATCCGTACATGGATTTGAGCCGGGTCGGCGTTTATGGCGGCTCCGCCGGCGGCCAGAACGCCGCGGGCGCCGTGCTGTTCCACCCCGAGTTTTACAAAGCCGCGGTCGCCGGCTGCGGCTGCCACGACAACCGTCTGGACAAGGCGTCCTGGAATGAGCAGTGGATGGGCTATCCCGTGGGACCGCAATACGCCGAGTGCTCGAACATCGACAACGCCCAGCATCTCCAGGGCGAGCTGCTGCTGATCGTCGGCGAAATGGACCGGAACGTGCCGCCGGAATCGACGCTGCGATTTGCCGACGCCCTCGTCCGGGCCGATAAGAATTTCGACCTGCTGCTCATTCCCGGCGCCGGCCACGGCCTGGGAGGCGCCTACGGGCAGCGCCGCATGCGCGACTTCTTTGTGCGGCATCTGAAACCCTGAAGCCTTGCCGCGGACTTTGGCCTTGTCGCGCTGGGGGAGTTCCGGTATTTCTACGCGGCCCGTGGGCGGACCATGCGCTCGTCTAAGGTCGTCGCGGGATGGGGGCTGGATCGAGAATTGGGGCGGTTTACACGTGCCGGGCGATCGTTCGATCGCCGGCGTCAAAGCAGGGCGAACTCATGAAGTACCCGATGGGGAGAGCAGATGCGGCGCTCCGTCTGGCGGGGTGGCTCTGGCTGGGAATGTTTCTGATCGGCCCGTCCGCGGCAGTCGGGCAGTTCGGGCAGTTCGGCCAAGGCGCGGGAGGCTTCAACGCGGATAAGCCGCCGGAGTACCGCGACATCCAGTTCGCCCCCGTCGGGCCGCAGATCGAGGTGGCCGACGTGCAGATTCGCGGCAATCGCCTCACGCCGCGCTCGCAGATTGAAGGATTGCTTCGTACTCGCCGCGGCCGCACGTTCGATCCGGAAGTGCTCCAGGCCGACGTGCACGCCTTGCTCGACCGCGGCCGGTTCTCCGACGTGAAGACGTACACGCAGCAGACGCCCGCGGGAATGGTGGTCATCTTCGAGGTGCTGGAGCCGCCGAAGATCGAGTACGTCCGGTTCGTGGGAAACAAGGGGAGCCGCTGGAACGTCTTCGCCAAGGGGATCAGCGACTACGCCTTGAACAAGGAAGTCGGCCTGAAAAAGGGCGAGTCGCTCAACGTCTACGCGGTGGAAGAGGCCCGCCGGCGGCTGGAGGGGTTCTATCGCGAGAAAGGCTACGCCAAGGCCGAAGTGGAAGTGATCGAGGGGGACAAGCCGCAGGACCGCGGCGTGGTGTTCCTCATCAGCGAAGGGAGCGTGGAGCGGATTTACTCGACCACCTTTCAGGGGAACACCATCGCCAGCGACGGGCGGCTGAAGACCGTCGTCAAATCGAAGCCGGGCATCCTGTACTACTTCGGCGGCAAGTTCGATCGCGGCATTCTCGACGAGGACGTGGACCGCCTGACCGCCTACTACCGCAACCTCGGCTACTTCCGCGCCCGCGTGAGCCGGGAGTACGACTACAACGAGGCTGGGAACTGGCTGAGCGTGAATTTCGTGATCGACGAAGGTCCGCGATATAAAATCCGGGAGGTGTCGTTCGTCGGGGTCGAGAAGTGGGAGGTGGCCGACCTGATGGGCCTGATGCAGCTCCAGCCGGAGATGCACTTCCATCAAGGCGAGCTGCTGCGGGATGAGAACACGCTCAAAGATTTGTATGGCAGCCGCGGGCATATCTTCGCCGACGTCGAGGCGGAGACGGTCTTCTTTGAAGAGCCGGGATACGTGGACCTGGTTTACAACGTCAAGGAAGGGGAGATCTACCGCGTGGGGCAGATCAACGTGCACATCGGCGGTGATTATCCGCACACGCAGCGGAATGTGATCGTGAACCGGCTCTCGCTGCGGCCGGGAGACATCATCGACATCCGTGAGCTGCGCGACAGCGAGCGGCGGCTCAAGGCCTCGCAGTTGTTCCTCAATGAGCCGGCGCAGGGAATCACGCCCAAGATTGTGGTCCGCCCGCCGGAGCTGAACGAGGTGATCGCCGCGAACTCGGCCGGCGCCGCGTATCGCGGGCAAAGCCCCGACGGCGAGCGATATATGGTGCTGGACGTGCACTTGCCGCAGGGAGCGGGACGATAATGTCGGCTTTCGCTCCGCGCTGGGCGCGTCCTCCGCGATAAGAACATCCTTTCGCGGAGCGAAAGGCGAGATAGCTGGCAACGGAGAGACGCAAGGGGGCGTCGCAACCGGCTAGGGAAAGCATCGTGAAGAAAAGCCGCTGGCGAATACGATTGTTGGCCGGACTCGTCCTGGGGGCGGCGACGAGCGGCTGCGCGGCCTTTCCACAGGCGGCGTGGTCGCCGCACGGCGTCGCGACGCATCTGTCGGGCGCCGATCCGATTGCAAATCCTCCCTTTGCGGCGGGACAATCGCCGCGCGTGATTCGCGGCCAGGCCGGCGGGGCGCCGGGCTTTGATCCGTATCAATCGTCTCCGGCGTACAACAGTCCTCCAGCGTACGGCAATGGCCACGCTCCCGGCTCGACGCAGCATTTGCGGTATCCGATGCAGGCAGGCGGCGTCGGCGCAGGAACGGTTGGGTCGCCTGTCGCGCCCGGCGCTATTCCCGCGCCGCAGTATTACAACGGCGCCGTCTACGGCGGCGCGGCGCCTCCGCCCGCCTTTGCTCCTCCGCCGGGCTATGCGCCGCCGCCGGCGGTGGTTTCGCCATTGCCGCCGCCGCAAGGCGGGATGATGCTCACGCCCAGTGAGCCGATGTATGTGCCGCCGTCGGTCCTGCCCCCGGGCGGGATCCTGGCGCCGTCAGACTCCTATGCCGATATCGACGTCATCGTCGATGAAGCTCGCACCGGCCGGTTTATGTTCGGCGTGGGGGTGAACTCCGACGCGGGCGTCACGGGCCAGATCGTGGTGGACGAGCGGAACTTCAACATCCTTCGCCCGCCGACCAGCTTTGACGACATCATCAACGGCACCGCCTTCCGCGGCGCCGGCCAGGGGTTCCGCTTCGAGGCCTTGCCGGGCAGCCAATTGCAGCGGTACCTGATGAGCTTCACCGAGCCGTACCTGTTCGACACGCCGATCAGCTTCAGCCTGAGCGGTTACTATTTCGATCGCCGCTACTTCGACTGGACCGAGAACCGCGTCGGCGGCCGGATGGGATTGGGCTATCGCATCACCCACGATCTTTCGCTGGCCACGTCGATTCGCGGCGAGAGCGTCGATATCAGCGATCCGCGAATCGCGGGCGTTCCGCAGCTCGATCGCGTGCTGGGGAGCAGCGACTTATTCACCGGCCGCGTCTCGCTCACGCACGACACGCGCGACATTCCCTTCGCGCCCACGGAAGGACATTTCCTGGAGCTGGCCTATGAGCAGGGCTTCGGCGACTTCGACTACCCGCGCGGCGAAATCGACTACCGCCAGTACTTCCTCCTCCGCGAGCGTCCCGACGGCTCGGGCCGGCATACGCTCTCGTACGCCTTCCGGACCGGCTTCTCCGGCAGCCAGACGCCGCTGTATGAGAACTACTTCGCGGGGGGCCACACCACGCTTCGCGGCTTCGACTTCCGCGGCGCCTCGCCGGTGGTGGGCGGCGTGATTGTGGGGGGCCAGTTCCAGATGCTCGGCTCCGTGGAGTACCTCTTCCCCCTCACCGCCGACGATATGCTCAAGGGGGTGCTGTTCACCGACTTCGGCACGGTCGAGGAGAACATCGAGCTGAACGCCGACAATTACCGCGTGGCGCCCGGCTTCGGTCTGCGAATTTTCGTGCCGGCGATGGGCCCGGCCCCGATCGCCCTCGACTTCGCCTTCCCGGTGGCACAAGCCCCGACCGACGACGAACGCATGTTCAGCTTCTTCATCGGCTTCGGCCGGTAACTCCCGCCGAGACGCGGGCCGCCAGTTCCGACGGCCTGGCTGTATGTGTCGCCGGCTGCCGCAGACCCTGGCCGAAAGCGTTTGCGGGTCACTCTCCCCGCCGTTACCTTGGGTGGAGCCGGCGAGCGATTTTCATCCGTTGCGGCATGTGCTGACGCTTACACTCGCCGGTTCAACCCCTGTCGCCCCAGCCCTCTGTTCTCCGGAACGGTGCGCGGCCGATGAATGCGAGAGCTTGCCCGGACCGGCCTCAACTAGCGGCGCTGGCGCGCGAAGGACTGGACCGGCAGACGGCCGGCCGGATCGAAGAGCACCTCGCCCAGTGCGACGCCTGTTCGGGCACGTTCGCACAACTGCGTAGCCAGTCTTCGGCGATGACCATCGACCCCGCGGATCCCCATCGCACGGCTGCCCTTGAGGATTCACCGCCGTGGCGGCGGGCGTCCTCCGCACATCCACCGGCGGTGGACGACACGGTAGACTTCGGCGAAGGCGTTTCGGCTCTCGACGTCGCCGGCGCCGGGAGTTCGCCCGGCGGCGGAGTTGCGGCCGACGGGGACGCGGCCGATCGCGTGCTCATCGATGGTTATGAAGTGGTCGGGGAGATCGCCCGCGGCGGCATGGGGATCGTCTACAAAGTGCGAGACGCCCGGCTCAAGCGATTGGCGGCGCTAAAGGTCATCCTCGATGCGGCGCACGCGGGGTCCAGCGAGGTGCAGCGCTTTCGGGCCGAGGCCGAGGCGATTGCTCGATTGCAGCATCCCAACATCGTGCAGATTTTCGACGTGGGCGAGCACGGCGGGCGGCCGTACATGGTGCTGGAGTTGGTCGAAGGAGGAAGCCTGGCGAAGCGGATCGTGGAGGAGCTGCTCGCCCCGCGCGAGGCGGCCCGGCTCGTGATGATTCTGGCGCAGGCCGTTCACGCGGCGCATCTTAGCGGAGTGATTCATCGCGACCTCAAGCCGGCCAACATCCTGCTGGCGCGGATGGCGGAGGCGGAGGCGTCGGTCGATTCAGCCGCCTCCGCCACACCCAGCCGGAGCGGCGATTCCTGTCGGCTGGAAGACTTCTCCCTGGTTCCGAAAATCACCGATTTCGGGCTCGCCAAACAACTGAACGACGACAGCGCGCAGACGCGCACCGGCGTCGTCATAGGCACGCCCAGCTACATGGCGCCCGAACAGGCGGGAGGCCGCATCCACGAGGTCGGCCCGGCGACCGACGTGTACGCGCTGGGCGCCATCCTGTATGAGCTGCTTACCGGCAGGCCGCCGTTCCGCGCAGCGACCGCTTTGGAAACTATCCGCCAGGTGATCAACGACGATCCGCTGCCGCCGACGCGCCTGCAGCCCAAGCTCGCCCGGGACCTGGAAACCATCTGCCTCAAATGCCTTCACAAAGAGGCGGGGCAGCGGTATGCGAACGCCGAGCTGCTGGCCGAAGACCTGCGGCGGTTCCTGCACGACGAACCGATTCTGGCGAGGCGCACCTCGCTTTTGGTTCGCTCCCTCAAATGGGCGAAGCGGCGCCGCGCGGCCGCCGTCGGCATCGCTTCCTGCGCCGCCATCCTGATCGGGTTGACGATCGCCACGTTCCTCCTGGTCGCCGCCAACAAGCGGGAGCGGGCCGCCAGGCGCGCCGCTCTGCTCGCCCAGCAAACGGCGGAGCAACAGCGCATTCAGGCCTCCCAGGCGAAAGCGGTGGCGGAGAGGAAGCGGCGCGAGGCCCTGGAATACGCCGATTTCCTCCAGAGCGTTTTCTTGACGGCCGATCCAATCGGCCTGGAAGGGAGCACCTTTGCCCAAGAGCAGCGGCGCGGCGCCGATGTGACGGCCCGCGAAATCCTCGATCGCGCCGCGGTGAAGGTCAAAACGCAGTTTCACGACGAGCCGCTGGCCCGTGCGGCCATGCTCGACACCATCGGCAATGTCTATCGCAGCCTCGGCGCCATCGAGGAAGCCGAAGCGATGGTCGTGGAGGCCCTCGAGCTGCGGCGCCGGCATCTGCCCGACGATCACCTGGAGGTGGCCGGCAGCCTCCGCAGTGTGGGACGGATTCGGCTGGAGCAAGGACGGTTTGAAGAAGCGGAGCAGGCCTTTCGGCAGGTCCTGGCCGTGCAGAAGAAACACCTGGGAGCGGACGATCTGCAGGTCGCCAGCACGTTGTTCAGCCTGGCGTGGTCGATCGGCAACCGCTTCGAGGAGGGAGAGTTACGCGCCGAAGAGGTCGAATCGTTGCTCCGGGAAGTCGTGCGAATCCGGAAGCTGCAGTTGGGCGAGAAGCACCGAGACGTGGGGTTGGCGCTGGCGGGGCTGGGACTGGCGGTCTTTTCTCGCTCCCGGGTGCCGGGAATGCTCGTCCTCAACGAGGCCTTCCAGGTGCTGGAAGGGGGCGATGAGGCGAGCCATTGCATCAACACCTATCTTCGCGCCCGGTTGGCGCGCGACGCGCGGCAGTTCGACGCCGCCCGGCGGTTGTACGAGGAAACGCTCGCGGAAGCCGGCCCTTTGGTCGGAGAGCAGCATCCGCTCTATTTGATGCTCCTGGGCGACTATGCCGGTCTGCTGCGGCAACAGGGAGACACCGAACTCGCGTTGAGCACGGTCCGCCGCGCGCTCGACATGGCGGACCGCACCATCATGCGGTGGCACCCGGCGATCATTGAAGCGCTCCGCGAGCTCGCCCAGGAGGAGCGTAATCGCAAGAACTATCAGGAGGCGGAGCGGCTCTACCGCCGCGCTTTGGAGGTCGCTCGCCGCACGGGCCGGCAGCAAGAGGCGGACGCGCTTGCCGCGCAGCTCAACGACCTGCTCCGGACGCAAACGAGCCAAGAGGCGTCGGATGCCGCGCCCTGACCGCGCCCGCATCCGGGTTACGCAGCCAGAAATCCCTGCGCAGGCGAATCCCTCGCCATAGGTCCGGTGGCGGCGCCTGCATGGGCGGCGGAGGCCCCTCTTTTTCCGCTTCCTCGGCGGGAATGGCGCCTCGTTTGCGTGGTCGCATTGTTTCGCTTGCCCCCGGCGAAGCTATACTTGCTTCGTGGGAAATGTGACTCCTTCACTCGAATGGGAGGATTCCGATGGCCGAGTCGAGCGCCACTTTTCATGAGCCGCTGGAGCGACTGAGCGAGGCGACGCTGGACCAGCATCGCGGGCTGGCGTCGCTGATGGAGGAGCTGGAGGCGATCGACTGGTATCAGCAGCGCATCGACGCCACCTCCGACGAGTCGCTCAAGAGCATCCTCGCCCACAACCGCGACGAAGAGAAAGAGCATGCGGCGATGGCGCTGGAGTGGCTGCGGCGCCGCGATTCGGCCCTGGACGCGAAGCTGCGGATTTACCTGTTCCAGGATCGCCCGATCCTCAAACTCGAGGAAGAGGCGGAAGAGGGCGCTGCGTCGGGCGACGATGGGGACGGCGCCCTGGGGATCGGCAGCCTGCGGTGACGATAATCAGCCGCGACGCGCTAGCGTCCGGTTCGGAACACAAGAGACGATGCTTCCAAGAATCGGAACCGTGGGCTAGCGCCCTGCGGCTGATGGCGGATATCAGCCGCGACGCGCTAGCGTCCGGTTCGAAATGCTGGTGACCAAGTCCGAAGTTTAAGCGCTGAGGAGCTTGCATGAACGACCTGCGACGCGAGTTGGCGCCGATCACCGCCGAGGCCTGGAAGGAGATCGAAGACGAAGCGACGCGGACCCTGAAGAGTCACCTCGCCGCGCGGAAGCTGGTCGATTTTGTGGGGCCGCTGGGATGGGAACACTCGGCGGTGAACCTCGGCCGCACTAAGCCGTTGAACGACGGGTTGGACAAGGGAATCGAGTTCCGCCGCCGCGTCGTGCAGCCGATAATCGAGCTCCGCAGCGTGTTCTTCCTCGCGCGTGAGGAGCTGGACAACGTGAGCCGCGGGGCGGCCGATCCCGACTTGCAGCCGGTCATCGACGCCGCCAAGCGTCTCGCCCTGGCCGAGGACCGCATCGTCTTCTACGGCGATGGGGAAGCCGGGGACGACGGGATCTGCCCCGGCTCGCCGCACCCGCCGATCTCGCACGAGGCCGGCAGAAAGAGTTTTCCCCACATGGTGGCCGAGGCCATGGAGACGCTCCGCGAGGCGGGCATCGCCGGGCCGTACGCGCTGGCCCTCGATCCGCAGCTCTACACCGAGCTGGCGCGAACGATGACCGGCGCCGGATACCCCGTCATCCGGCACGTGGAGAAGCTGCTCGACGGGCCGATCGTGTGGGGACCGGGACTGGAGAACGGCGTGGTGCTCAGTCAGCGCGGCGGCGACTTCGAGCTGGTCGTCGGCCGCGATATCTCGATCGGTTACCTCGACCATGACCGCTCGACCGTGCAACTGTACCTGGAAGAGAGCCTGGCCTTCCGGCTGCTCACCCCCGAGGCGGCCGTGCCGCTGAAAAGTGAGAAGTTGATGGAGGCCTGACCGAAGGAGTCCGCCGTGTCCAAGATTCTCGAGACGCTCGTGCCGCCGCTGGGCCGGCTGCTGCTCAGCGCCATCTTTCTGATGAGCGGCATTCACAAGCTCACCGCCTGGTCGCAGACGGCCAGGCAGATGGAGTCGGAAGGGATGGCGGCCGTCCCCCTGTTCCTGGTCGGCGCCATCCTCTGCGAAGTGCTGGGAGGGCTGCTCTTGCTCTTGGGCTGCTGGGCCCGGCTGGGGGCGTTGATCCTGATCGTGTTCCTGATCCCCACCACGCTCATCTTCCATGACTTCTGGACCTACGCAGGCGAGGAGCAGCAGACGCAGATGATCAACTTCCTGAAGAACCTGGCGATCCTCGGCGGGCTGCTGATGGTCTTCGCCTACGGCGCCGGGGGGATCAGCCTGGACGCCCGCAGCCGGCGGAAGCGGGCGAAGGAATCGTCGTAGCCGTGCGGCCGCGACGGCGCGGTCGTCAACTACGCCGGCGGAAACGCTCGATCGCCAGGTCGAACGTGTCCATCAAGCGGACGATCCCGGCGTCTAAGGAGTACGTTTGCAAGACGTGCCGGCGGGCCTCCGACGCGATGCCGCGCCACGTGGAATGGTGAAGCAGCGCGTCTTCGATGGCGTCGGCCAATCGGCCGGGATCGCGGGGCGGGACCAACCGTCCGTACTTTCCTCCCTGGAGTATCTCGCGCGGGCCGCTCTCACAGTCGGTCGAGAGGACGGGGACGCCGCACAACATCGCCTCGACCAACGCATTGGGCATGCCTTCATAAACCGACGAGAGACAGTACAAATCGGCCGTGCGCATGAATGGATATGGATTGGATTGATACCCGGCAAGCAGCACATCGTCTTCGACCTTTGCGGCGGCGATTTGGTTTTGAAGCCCAACCAGAGGATCGCCGCCGCCCACGATGACCAGCTCCGCCTTGCGTCCTCGATCGCAAGCCACGCGGCCAGGCAAAGCCCCCAGGCAACGCCCAGGGCCAGCCATCTGCGTGTCCACACCTGATGGTAGGCAA